>NZ_CP009920.1:2375000-2535000 GCF_000832985.1 Priestia megaterium NBRC 15308 = ATCC 14581 | reverse complement strand
ATCTTCTCTAGGAAAATCAATTAAGCGTTTCTTTAAGTTTTCCATATATTCGTTTCGATCAAATAGCACTTTACCATTTAAGATCCAATCAATAATACGGCGGTTCGTCCCCCTCATAATCCATTCACTCATTTGCTGTTCAGAAGCCATATAAAGTGCCGCACGCTCATTTTCATATTCGTATTGTTTAATAAAAAGAGAAGTTTCTGTAGTTTTGGTCACAATAAATAAGATAGCATCCAAATTATCCGTCACTGGAGATTCTGATTTCTTTTTTTCAATCAGTAAAATACCTAGTGTGTCTTTATTGCTAGCTCTTTCTTGATATATTGGCCGTAAAACATCTTCCATTTTGAGCTCTCCTAACTGTAATAAACAAATATTTTTCAAAATTTTAAAGGCTATGGACTAAGATTTCTTTTTTTATTATATACGATGTATAACGGATATCCCACTCAGAATTATGGAAATCATTCAGAAAGCTCAAAAACCAACAATAATTTTCCGAAGATTCAATTTTCATTATCATTCATTGTCTCACTCTATGATATATTGGTAACAGGGGGGATACTGATGGGGATAAAGTATTCAAATAAAATTAACAAGATTCGCACGTTTGCACTCAGTCTGATCTTTGTTGGGTTCATTGTTATGTATGGGGGAATTTTCTTTCGATCTTCAGTCTGGCTAATGACTATTTTTATGCTTTTGGGTTTGCTGTGCATCGTAGCTAGTACCGGCGTTTATTTCTGGATTGGCATGCTTTCTACAAAAGCGGTTCAAGTAACCTGCCCTACATGTCAAAAGCAAACCAAAATGCTAGGGCGCGTAGATATGTGTATGTATTGCAACGAGCCGCTTACGCTTGACCAGTCTCTTGAAGGAAAACAATTCGACGAAAAGTATAATAGAAAAAAACAAAAAGAAAGCTGATAGTATCACTACTATCAGCTTATTAATGCGCTTTTTTAGCCGTACAATCAGGACACGTTCCGTAAATTTCCATTCGATGGTGACTAATATCAAAGTCAGTAATATGAGCAGCCAGCTTTTCTACTTCGTCTAAACCAGGATAATGAAAATCCACAATTTTTCCGCAGCTTTCGCAAATCACATGGTAATGCTCTGTTGTAACATAATCAAACCGGCTTGATGCATCACCGTATGTTAGTTCCTTTACAATACCTACTTCGCGAAATACTCTTAAATTATTGTAAACGGTCGCTACACTCATATTTGGGAACTTACCTTCCAGCGCTTTATAAATATCATCTGCTGTTGGATGTGTCATTGAATTGATTAAATACTCTAAAATAGCATGACGTTGTGGTGTGATACGAACGCCAGTACCTTTTAACGTTTCAAGGGCTTCTTGTAAATGATTTGACACGTCATGCACCCCTCTTCTGTAAGTATTATTACTTTATAATTCTTATAATTAGTCTACATGTTTTACCCACGTTTTGTCAACTTGATGCCTATTCCTATTTTATGTAATAAGTAGAAACTTTTCATATATTTTATGCAAAAAAAGAAGTGTGGAAATCAATCCACACTTTTAAATATATTAACATCTGAGGAGGTATGCCCTACACTGATATTGTATGTTCAAAGACTAAAACTGCTCTAGTTATCTGCCTGTTTTTATGCCATTTTTTCTTTAATAAATGATAAAGCTTCTTCCACATGCCCTTTCACTCGAACCTTACGATATTCTTTTACGAGCATTCCTTCTTTATTAATGATAAAAGTGGAGCGTTCAATGCCCATATATTCTTTTCCAAAGTTTTTTTTCAGTGTCCATACTCCATACTCTTCAGCTACGCTGTGATCTTCGTCAGCTAAAAGTAAGAATGGAAGGCCGTGCTTATCAATAAACTTATGGTGTTTGTCGATTGGATCCGGGCTCACTCCTAGAATTACCGCATCTAGCTCTTCAAAATTTTCATGCTGATCTCTGAAATCACAGGCTTCTGTTGTACAGCCTGGCGTCATATCTTTCGGATAAAAATACAGCACAACGTTTTTTCCTTTCATCGACGCTAGTGATACTTGCTCTCCATTTGTAGACATCAATACAAAATCGGGTGCTTTTTCTCCAACTACAGCTGTCATATTTATCTTCTCCTTTACGCTTTTCATTTTCTTTGAATAGCGTACCTAATATTAGATAAGATGACAAGTTTAAGTGCGGGTAACAGTTCGCATCACAAAGATTGCAGGCATAATATAGCCGATAAACGCTTCAAAAGTTGCAAATAATTTCCCAATTCCAACCGGATACATATCTCCGTAGCCTACTGAAAATAACGTCGCTGCGCTGAAATACATACTGTTAAACAGGGTATAGAAATAATGACCTTCATGTTCAAACCCTCCGCTTAATACTGGAATACTCCCCATCTCACATACTGTATAAATAAGGCTAAATCCCAATAAAACTGTAATATATGAATAAAACAAGACAAAGAAATGACCAATTGAGAAAAAATGAAATTCTCCAAGTTCTTTTTCAAAGAGAAACTTCATACTACCAATTACAAAAACAATGATAACGAGGATTAGAAAAATAACCATCATTCTACTCCTTTAATTTATACTCTTACTACCACTATACGCGCGTTCTTGTCCAATCATTACTACTCCGAATCCACCAAAAAGAGCAGGCATTTAATTGCCTGCTCCTCTGTATTTTTTGACCCCTGTATTCCATAAGAAAATAGAGATTACAAAAAAGACGATTCCCATAACTGGGGTTAAAAATGCATATCCATACCATTCTGACCTTCCTAAGAAATAAGCAGCTGGATATACGCCTACAAATGCAAAAGGAAGAATCCACGTTAAAACATATCGGATGACATTATTATAAATATCTACAGGATACCTTCCATAGTTTCCAATATTATAAATAGTAGGCATAATAGAGGTTCTGGCATCCGACCAGAAGCCTATGCTTGCTAAGGCGATGAAAATTCCTGCGTATACAAGCGCTCCTCCTAAAATAAATAATAGAAAAATAAAAACATCATACCACTGGAAATGAAGATGTAAAGAAGACGCAGCGTAAGCCATTACGGCAATCCCAGTGACACCACCAAACAATGATTCTAGCTCCATTCGCTCCAAAATAACTTGAAACAAACTATGAATCGGCCGCGTTAAAATTCGGTCCATTTCTCCTTTAACAATGTAGCGTTCATTGAAATCCCAAATGTTAAAGAAAGACGAAAAAATAGCAAAAGGAACTAAAAAGAAACCATAAATAAAGATAATTTCCTCTCGTGACCATCCGTGCAGCGACTGAGTATGACCAAATACAACTAAAATAAAAATTAAGTTAACCGTTTGAAATAATAAGTCCGATATGATTTCAACTACCATGTCGGTACGATACTGAAGCCTTGTTTTCATATATTGACCGATGTACTGAAAGAAAATCGAAAAATAAAACATTTTCATAGACTACCCTCCTTGAATAACCATTTTTTTCTTCGCTATGTTCCACAAACATGCAATAGGGATAAATAGAAGTCCTGACCAAACTGCTTGTGTGATAAGAGCATTTATTACTTCCTGCCCTTTAAATCCATTTGTGAAAATCATGCTCGGAATATAACTAATGGCTTGAAAAGGGAAATAGCTCATAATATGTTGCGCCCAGAAAGGATAGAAGCTGATGGGCAGAAGAAGTCCTGAAAACAAATCAATAACAACGCGCTTCGCTCGAATGAGTCCATCATTGTTAAAGAGAAAGAAAGTCGTAATACCCGTTAATAAATTAATTTGTGTATTGATAATGAAACTAAAAATTAAAGACAGTCCAAAATAAAGCCATGTTGCTGCATTTGCTGAGAACTGTACTGGAAATAAAAACGCGACAATAATCATGCCGGGCACTGAGAAAAACAGCAGCCGAAAAATCCCTTCTCCCAGTCCTTGCATCGTTTTCATACCAAGGTAGCTATAAGGCTTAATTAACTCTACAGCCACTTTGCCATCTTTAATTTCCGTTGCCATTTCACGGTCAATGTTATTAAAGTAAAAGGCTCTTGCCATCCATGAAACGGCTACATACGTTGTCATTTGAGTGATGGATAAACCTTGAATATTCTCTTTTCCTCCATAAATAGCGGACCATAAAAAATAGTAAGCACCAATATTAATTGCATAAATCAATATTCCGCTGTAATAATTCGTCCGATACGCTAGCATCATTAAAAAACGAATGCGTATCATCTCTATATATTTATCCATTCACAACACCTTCTTCATAAATGTTGCGAATAATTTCTTCCGTCGAAATTTCTTCAATGTTAATATCGCTGATTTCATGCTTTGCCACCACTTTAGCAATCAGCTGCGACATTAAGTCTCCTTTATTTTGAAGCTGTGCTGTCCACAAATATTTTTGATCACCTTCAATCCAGTTAACAGGCATTCCTTGCGTCAATAGCTTCAACTGCTCTTTATTTGGCGCAGTTCCGAATTCAAACGTAACCTGCTTAAGGTCGCCCCAGTTCGAACGCAACTTTTGCAGCGATCCGTCATAAATAATACTGCCTTCATCCAGCATTACAACGCGTTCACATAAAGCTTCAATATCTGCTAAATCATGTGTTGTAAGCAAAATTGTCGTGTTGTATTTTTCATTAATTTCTTTTAAAAATTGACGGATTTTTAATTTAACTAGTACATCTAAACCAATCGTCGGTTCATCTAAAAATAGAAGCGGCGGATTGTGAATAAGAGCAGCAGCCAGCTCACAGCGCATTCTTTGACCTAAAGAAAGCTTTCGCACTGGCTTATCTAGCAGCGGCCCGATATCTAACGTTTGAATAACGTGCTCCATGTGAACGTTATAATCTTCATCTGACACTTTGTATACTTTTTTTAACAGGCGAAAAGATTCTTGTACGGCAATATCCCACCACAGCTGAGAGCGTTGACCAAAAACAACACCAATCGTTTGGGCAAACTTTTCTCTTTCCTTATGGGGATTCATTCCATTTACGGTAATGTCGCCTGAAGTAGGAGTTAAGATTCCTGTCAGCATTTTGATTGTGGTCGATTTCCCCGCTCCGTTTTCTCCTATATACCCTACCATTTCCCCTTGTTTTACGGTAAACGATATATCGTTCACAGCTTTCATGACTCTATAATTACGGGTAAATAGATCCCGGAATGCCCCTTTAAGGCCAGAGCGGCTAGAATAGGCTTTAAATTCTTTCCGAAGTTGATTCACCTCAATAGCATTTTTCATTGTATTCCCTCCGTTACGTTGACGTATTAGTGGTTTCTTTTATTGTTTCCGGCGCCCTTGCTAGCAACTCCTCCAAGAGACGAGGAACTATTTTCTAGCAGTTAGCTCACAAATTTCTATCATACACGTTCTCGAATGTTTTTCAAGAAACAAATAAGTTTGATAGAATAAAGAAGTTGAACTTTTCATTAGGAGGCATACTATGCAATTTACAAAATCAGAACAATTACACGCTGAAGCGCTCGAGCATATTGTAGGCGGCGTTAACAGCCCTTCACGTTCATATAAAGCCGTAGGAGGCGGAGCCCCTGTTGCAATGGAGAAGGCAAGCGGAGCTTATTTCTGGGACGTTGATGGAAATAAATATATTGACTATTTAGCAGCTTACGGTCCTATCATTACGGGACACGCTCATCCTCATATCACGAAAGCTATTACAAAAGCAGCTGAAACGGGTGTTCTTTACGGTACGCCAACTGCTCATGAAGTCACATTTGCTAAAATGCTCAAAGAAGCGATGCCCGCATTAGATAAAGTGCGCTTCGTCAACTCTGGAACAGAAGCCGTTATGACAACGATCCGTGTAGCACGCGCTTATACTGGACGCGATAAAATTATTAAATTTGCAGGTTGCTACCACGGCCATTCTGACCTTGTATTAGTAGCAGCTGGATCTGGTCCTTCTACACTTGGCACTCCTGACTCTGCTGGTGTACCAAAAAGTATCGCTAACGAAGTCATCACAGTTCCTTTTAACGACATCGAGCCTTACAAGGAAGCATTAGAAAAATGGGGCGATCAGATTGCAGCTGTTTTAGTAGAACCAATCGTTGGAAACTTCGGAATTGTTGAGCCGGAACCTGGCTTTTTAGAACAAGTTAATGAATTAACTCACGAAGCTGGAGCACTTGTTATTTACGATGAAGTTATTACAGCGTTTCGCTTTATGTACGGTGGAGCTCAAGATTTACTTGGTGTAAAACCTGATCTCACTGCATTTGGAAAAATCATCGGCGGCGGCCTTCCAATCGGAGCCTACGGCGGTAAAAAAGAAATCATGGAAAAAGTGGCGCCGCTTGGACCCGCTTATCAAGCAGGTACAATGGCTGGAAACCCAGCTTCTATTCTTTCTGGGATTGCTTGCCTAGAAGTACTAAAGCAAGAAGGTGTTTATGAACAGTTGGATAAGTTAGGGGCGATGCTCGAAGAGGGTATTTTAAAACATGCTCGTACATATAACATGCCTATTACTATCAATCGATTAAAAGGCGCTCTTACTGTCTATTTTACAACCGAAACGGTCAAAAACTATGAACAAGCAGAAAATACAGACGGCGAATTATTCGCACGCTTCTTTAAACTAATGCTCCACCAAGGTGTCAACTTAGCTCCTTCGAAATATGAAGCATGGTTCCTTACTACAGCTCATACAGAACAAGATATTACCGACACATTAGAAGCAGTCGAAAAAGCATTTAAACAATTAAGTGAAGAACGTTAATTCTTATTCTAAAGAGGCTGAAATAAAAGGATTTTAGACGAAGTGAAAAACGAACCATTGATCAAGATGTTTGATTAGTGGTTCGTTTTTTTGTTATGGTAAACGTAGGTTTCGTGTGTACAGGTCTTTCTAGCAGTTGATTGAAGGGCAAGTGGAAGACTGCTGCGGAAATCAAGTGCTGTGTCACAAGCGGTTCAGTTCATGTATCCTATTTGTTCGTCTTTAGATTGGATTTATTTCGTTATGTCTCGACCTCTTTTTCGTTTTACCTTCGGGTTTCCTTATAGAACATTCCCACCTTTCATAACCATTTCTTACGCGTCATCTCCTTTTTTTCAGCCTGTCGAAAAATCCCGAGAAATACCCTTATTTTTCTGCTTGTTTTCTCTTGATATCCATTCTTAAACCTTGTATAGTATGTTATTGTTTATATTATTTCCAACAGGTTATGTAATAAAGAAGGACTGATTTTTGCAATTTATCATTTGTTTTGGGGAACATTCTTCATAACGAAAAAACTTTTTTACAGAAAGGAACTACGAACGCACATGAAACTTGGTGCCCGCATCTTAAAAACGGGAATTGCCATTACACTTTCATTGTTATTAGGTGAATTTCTAAGTTTACCATCTCCAATATTTGCGGCAATTGCGGCAGTTTTTGCAATTCAACCGTCTATTTACAGATCTTATTTAACAATATTGGAGCAAATACAGGCGAATGTGATTGGAGCTGCTTCTGCAGTTTGTTTTGGACTTATTTTTGGTACCCATCCCATCATTATTGGTTTTACCGCTGTTGTTGTCATTGCAGTTAACTTAAAATTACGTATTAATAATACAATTGGGCTTGCGCTTGTGACAGTAATTGCAATCATGGAAAATCCAGGAGATAATTTCGTTGAATATGCACTTATACGCTTTGGTACAGTGTTACTTGGGGTATTCTCAGCATTTATTGTCAATCTTATTTTTATTCCGCCAAAGTATGAAACAAGGTTGTATTATAAAATTGTAAGCACAACGGAAGAAATTATTAAATGGATTCGCATGAATCTTTATCACGCATCTGAGCACACATTGTTAAAAGAAGACATTGAAAAAATGAAAGACAATGTGGCTAAAATGAATCAAATCTTTGATTTTTACAAAGAAGAACGCACTTATTCAACCAAAAAACGTTTTGTTAAGTCACGCAAGCTCGTTTTATTTCGTCAAATGATTACCGTAACAACACGAGCTCTTACAACCTTGAAACTACTTCACCGAGTGGAAAATGATCTTCAAGTCATGCCGCAGCAATTTCAAGATTTAATCAAATCTGAAGTTGAGTGCCTGTTAATGTATCATGAGCAAGTATTATTAAAATTCATTGGGAAATTACGCGTACAGCCAACCACTACTGTACCAAACGAAGCCTGCGTTGGAAAACGAGCTTTAATCGATAAATTTATGCAGTACAAAATATACGATAATGATGAAGAGAATAAGGTTATTTATCATATCTTCCCTTTAATTTCTGTCATCATTGAGTATAGTGAAGAGTTAGAGCATCTTGATAAGCTGATTGATACGTTCCAAAACTATCACAAGGATGCTAACTCATTTGATATTAATCATCAACGACAAGAAGATTAAAAACACCACCTATTGTTAGACAATAGGTGGTGTTTTTAAATTGTATCAAGCTGCTGAACGTTAAAGAGCTGATAGTAATGACCTTTTTTCTTAATTAACTCCTCATGAGAACCTCGTTCGACTACTCTTCCATTTTCTAAAAGTACAATTTCATCAACATGAGTAATTGTAGATAAACGATGGGCTACAATGAAAGTCGTACGGTCTTTTGCTAGTTCAGCTAATGCTTCTTGAATATAGTGCTCACTTTCCAAATCTAGAGCTGAAGTGGCTTCATCAAAAATAAGAATAGCTGGATTTTTTAAAAATACGCGCGAAATGGAAATACGCTGCTTCTGTCCTCCTGATAGCTTCATTCCCCGCTCTCCCACTTTTGTATCATATCCTTCGGGCAAATTCATAATAAAATCGTGGGCATTTGCGGCTTTTGCCGCAGCAATTACTTCTTCATCTGTCGCTCCTGGCTTTCCAAGCAGTATATTGTTTTTAACCGTGTCACTAAACAACACCGTATCCTGCAGGACGATTCCAATCTTATCTCGCAGGCTGCGTACTTTATAGGTTTTGATATCAATGTCATCAATGAGAATTTTACCCTCTGTCACATCATAAAAGCGCGGAATTAAGCTGATAAGCGTGGATTTCCCTCCTCCGCTCATTCCAACAAACGCAACGGATTTTCCTTTTTCTACATCTAAATTAATATCATGAATCACAGGTTTTTCTTCTTCTTCATAAGCAAATGAAACGTGCTCAAACTGCACCTTTCCATGAAGCTCAGTACATTCTTTTGCATCTTTCTTGTCTGTAATATCGTATTCTTCATCAATGAACTCAAACACCCGGTCCATAGATGCCACAGACTGCGTGAGCGTAGTCGATGAATTGACCAAGCGGCGAAGCGGATTATACAAGCGGTCAATATAGGCCACAAATGCTACCATCGTTCCTACGCTAAGACTTTCTGTGATGACTTGATATCCAGCAAATGTAATCACGATTAAAGGTGCCAAATCGGTAATGGTATTCACTACTGCAAATGTTTTTGCATTCCAATTCGTATGATTGATTGCTTTTTGTAGAAAATTTGAATTTTGCTTATCAAATTGCTTCTGCTCATGAGGCTCAATAGCAAAGCTGCGAATAACAGAGATCCCTTGAACCCTTTCATGTAAATGCCCCTGCACTTCCGCTAAAGCCTGCGAACGGACTCTTGTTAAATGGCGAAGACGACTGTAAAAATATTTTACAGAGAACGCATAAACCGGCAGCAAAATAATCGATACCAGTGTTAAAGGTACATTCATCGTAAACATAATCACAATGGCTATTACAATCGTCATCATATCAAGCCATACGTTCATTAAACCTGTGATAACAAAGTTTTTTGTTTGCTCTACATCATTAATGACTCGTGAAATCACTTCACCCGCTCGCGTATTTGCATAATAACGCAAGCTAAGCTTTTGAATATGGCTAAACAGCTGATCTCGTATATCATATAGTACTTTGCTCGATACCCACTGAGCATAATACTGCCTGTAATATTCAATGGGAGGTCTTAACACTAAAAATACAACAAACGAAATCCCCATAATCGTCACCATTTTATGAACTTTTTCAGAGGAGGACATGCCATGTCCATTTACGATATCGTCCAACACATATTTCAAAAGCAGCGGAATTAATAAAGGAATAGCAAATTTAATAATACCAATTAATACAGTACCGACAATTTGCCATTTGTATGGCTGTACAAACTTCATGTAGCGTCTTATACTTCCCATAAAATCTCCCCTTTCTATCTATGAGGGCAAGCTTTCTTAGTATATGTACACGCGTCGATTTTTTAGTGCTTTTATCTCTTCTAAAAGATGGTGAGCATAACGCCAAAAAGAACATTATATCAAACAGTCAGCTTTAGACGGCCTAACATAATGTTCTCTAGATCATTCATCAAGAATGCCGATATGTTAAAAAGCGCTCATACCAAATGTCAATGAAATCTGGAGCAAACGGGCCTTTTCGCTGTCGAATCCAACCTTTTAACTCCTCAACGTGATTATGTAAAATACGGTCAATCACTTCTGGATAATTCATTTCTTTTCGATGCTTCTCATATTCATCTTCATCAAGAAGGGTGTATGTCATATCTGGATAGACTTTGATATCTAAATCATAATCAATATATTTGAGCGCTTCATTGTCATCATAAATGAACGGCGAACTAATATTGCAGTAATAATAAATTCCATCTTCACGGATCATCCCAATGACATTAAACCACTGCTGAGCATGAAAATAACAAATTGCAGGCTCTCTTGTGACCCATGTTCGTCCATCTGATTCTGTAACGACCGTGCGATCATTTCCTCCAATCACTAAGTTATTGGTTGCTTTTAATACGGTTGTCCGATCCCACACGCGATGAATATGTCCATTATGCTTGTAGCTGTGTATTTGAATTGTTTCTCCTTCCACCGGAATTCCCATCTCCAATACCTACTTTCATTTTAGCACTTAAAAAAATTCATATAACGTCTCCATTTGTCTTATGTTTATTATAACGGTTTCTCTCTCATTTTAACACAAATGTGCTAACCTTCTTGAGTTCAAAAAAGTCACTTCCCCTACTTTTTCCTTTGCTTGGCAGCCTTAAAAAAGAGAGGAAGTGACCCATCAATGTTCATTAAGCAAGTGTAGAGCAAGCCCCTTCACTTTTATATGTACGAATAATGTCTTCGGTTTGTGCTTCAAACGTCAATTGAATCTCTTTTAATTTTAGCTTCATTTCACTAATTTCATCTTGCACAGAATGCAGTTTTGCTTCTTCATGAAGTTTTACTAGTTCACCTTCAATTTCCTGACAGCGCTCAATCTCAGACTGCAAAAACAGAAGTTGATCCATGGTCTCCAATTGTTGAGTCACTAGCTGATCAAATTTTTTCATACGATAGCTCCTCCCTATTTGCTTTAACCATACACGCGGCACTTCTGTTAACATTCTGTTTAGGTGATCCAGATTCCTTTGACGAGCTATGTAAAGTTTCAAGAAGTTTTGTCATACTTTGTTGCTTTTTATATAAGAAAAAGCGAACTTAACATCGCCGTATGAAAGACGTTAAGCTCGCTTTTGATATTAACCTTGGTATTTACCAGAGTTTTGGTTTTTCTTTGCTTCAGCTTGTGCGTTTTGTTGTCTCACTTCTTGAGCACTTGTTTCGCTAGCAAATTCAGTACCGAAGTTGTTTTTAGATGCTTGAGCATTTTGGCTTTTGTTTGCCGCTGCTTGAGCATTTTGTTGTTTCACTTCTTGTACATTTGTTTCGCTACCAAATTCAGTACCGAAATTGTTTTTAGATGCTTGAGCATTTTGGCTTTTGTTTGCCGCTGCTTGAGCATTTTGTTGTTTCACTTCTTGTACATTTGTTTCGCTACCAAATTCAGTACCGAAATTGTTTTTAGATGCTTGAGCATTTTGTTGTTTCACGTGTTGTGTGCTTGTACCAGATGCTGTTTTGTTTGTTTGTTTTGCCATTGTAATCACCTCCACGAAAATTAATATGCCCGGGAGGTAAATAGGGTATGCAAACTTTTTTCAGTATTTTAAGGTGTAAGCAAAAAACACATTTACCTTACATTAAAAGTGAACGCCCTCCGTCAATAATAAGCGTTTGACCGCAAATCATATTTGCTTGATCGGACACTAAGAACATAACTGCATCTACCATGTCTTTTGGCTCCACCATACGACCAGCTGGAGTATGCTTGCGCGCATCATCTAGGAGCTCATCGCGATTTGGGAAATGTTTTAATGCTTCTGTATCCACAGCCCCTCCAGATACAGCATTTACCACAATATTCTTTGGAGCCAGCTCCACTGCTAAATAGCGGGTCAACGCTTCTACAGCAGCTTTTGACACGCCTACTGTTGTATAATTTTCTAAATAGCGAATAGACCCAAGCGAACTGATGGTAACAATCTTTCCTCCCCCTACTTTTTCCATACGTTTAGCCGCTTCTTGTGCACAGAATAAATATCCTTTACTATTGATGTCCATTGTCCAATTCCAGTGAGTTTCTTCTAATTCCATAATAGGACGTAAAACCCCTGAAGCCGCATTACTTACAAATACGTCTAAGCGACCGAATGCTTCATCAATTTGCTCAAACATTTCTTTAATTTTTTCTACTTTTCCTACGTTTGCTTTAACAACTAATGCTTCTCTGCCTAATGCTTTGATTTCTTCCGCTACTTCCTGAGCTGCACTTTTGCTTCGTGCATAGTTTAATACAATATCGTATCCTTCTTTAGCCAGACGTAAGGCGATCTCTTTACCAATACCTCTGCTGCTTCCTGTAACTAGTGCTACCTTTTGTGACATGATGTCATCTCCCTTATGTATCATATTATCTTTACATTGTACTGATTTTATCGCATAAGAAACAAGTAATATAGGGAAAATAGATAAAACTTGATAAAATGAACGAGGTGAATAGAATGTATGTAGGTAGAGACATGACGGCTCTTTCAATGATTTCTAAAAGCGAGTGGAAAGACAGCGAGCTTGCGTTTTTCCATCACTCTTTACAGCAAATGACGCCGTATTTAAATGCTGAAGGACAAAGTATTCATCAGCAAATTATTAAAGAAATTGAAGCACGGGGCGGGTTACAGCGCCACGAAGCAGATTATACACACGGCACGCATGTTTCATATGATTAAATAAAAGAAGCGCGGAGTTTATCCACGCTTCTTTTATTTAACAAGTAAATATTCTTTTAAGATTTTTTGATGGGAAACAGGAAATGCATATTGTTCTAAATCTTTTTCAGAAACTACTTTCAAGTTTTTTAATGCACTGATATCACTTACCAGCTCTGCTTCATATACTGTGACATTCCAGACGATATGAGAAAATACGTGCTGAATTGTGGTAAACGGCGCATTAATTTTAATATCAGCTCCGTACTCATTTTGAATAAATGCCTGAAGCTGCTGATGATCTGGCGCTATACTAAGATCTACTTCTATATTTGGAAATTCCCATAGGTTAGCTAAAAGTCCTTTGCTTGGACGTTTATGAATCAGATAATTTCCGTCCTCGTCTCTAATCACCACTGCAGCAAGCTGAAGAGCACGCGGCGCTTTTTTCTTTGATTTAACAGGAAGCTCATTCTGCACTCCTTCTTCAAACGCGCGGCAGTGTTCGCGAACTGGACATAACAAACAGGAAGGAGAAGTTGGTGTACAGACAATGGCGCCCAGTTCCATCATGCCTTGATTGAAATAGGAAGGATTATCTTTTGAAATAATTTCATGCACGATATCTTCAAACAGCTTTCTTGTTTTCGGTTTTGCAATATCATCCCAAACGGATAAAATGCGCGATAGCACACGCATGACATTTCCATCTACAGCAGGTTGCGGCACTCCGTATGCAATACTTAAAATAGCTCCTGTTGTATAAGGGCCTACTCCTTTTAGTTTAGAGATTTCTGCTGGCGTATTCGGAACTTCTCCCCCGTATTGTTCGTGAACTTCTCGAACGGCGGTTTGTAAATTACGGGCACGGGAATAATAGCCTAATCCTTCCCACGCTTTTAACACATCATCTTCATTCGCATAAGCTAAATCTTTAATAGTGGGAAATTTGCTAATAAAATTATTAAAATACGGAATGACCGTATCTACTCTCGTTTGTTGAAGCATAATTTCAGATACCCACACTTTATAAGGGTCCTGATCTTGACGCCAAGGTAGAATGCGCTGTTCCTGCTCAAACCAAGAGATTAAGTCATCTTGAAATGCTCGAATATCGAAATTTTGTACAATATCTTTACTTTGTTTCACGTCATAGCCTCCGAGGTATTAACTATACATATACAATGTGTTGCTTTTTGAATCTTAGTAACTTTATGATAACCTTATAACAACTACAAATATGAATAGTAAAATGAATTGTTCAAATAATGAATAAAAACAGCTAATTTGCTGCGTTAGTAATAAAGCGAGATTTTTCGCCCTGAATCAAGCTTCCATGCTGAATTAGGATACTCTAAGATTGTCATTTTACAAAGGAGGAGTTCGCTCTGGATACTGGTACACACATTGCAATGGGAATCGCTTTAGGCGGCCTTGCAACATTAGACCCCACTGTATCTGCGAATACAGCCACACTGGATGCTGTAATGATTGGCGTAATGGCCGGGTCATTAGCACCTGATTTAGACACTGTTTTAAAGTTGCGAAACAATGCACAGTATATCCGCAATCACCGTGGAATTACACATTCTATCCCGGCCGTTATTTTATGGCCTTTGCTTATTGTGCTCATTCTTTCGCTTCTGCTGCCAGGAGCTAACTTGCTGCATCTATGGATGTGGACCTTTGCAGGCGTCATTATTCACGTTTTTGTTGATATCTTTAACGCTTATGGTACGCAAGCTTTACGGCCTTTCACAAATAAATGGATTGCGCTTGGCGTAATCAACACGTTTGATTACGTGATTTTCTCAGCTCACGTACTTGCGATTTTAATCTGGTTTATTGGAGCAGAGCCAGGACCAACATTCATTACGCTGTATGTGTTATTGGCATTTTACTATGGATTGCGCTTTTATATGCGCCACCAAATCGCCAAGAAGCTTCGAAAACAGTTTCCTGATGTTATCAAGCTCAATATCTCTCCTACGCTGCGTTTCACTCACTGGCACTTAGCTGTGACGACCGAAAAGTATTTTCATGTAGGAAGAGCAATCGGAGAAGAAATTTTTATTTATGATACGTTTGATAAAGTTCCAATTCCCGAATCAGCCGTAATTGAAGTAGCGAAAAAAGATGAAAATTTATCTGCTTTTCTTTCATTTTCACCTATTTATAGATGGGAACTGGATGAATATAACGACCACATTGAAGTGCGCTTTATTGATTTACGCTACCGCAGCAAAGACTACTATCCATTTGTAGCCGTAGTCCAGCTTGATTACGATTTAAATATCATTTGTTCGTACACAGGTTGGATTTTCAGTGAGAAAAAATTGCGTAAAAAGCTTGATTATCTCCCGCACTAATCATAACAAGAACAAATATGAAACCCAAAAACGAACCGTCTTGAGAAGACGGTTCGTTTTTATTTAATGTTTTAAATAGTCATCGTTATTTAATAAATGCTGATATTTAGGGTTTTTAACCGCGATTTCATGAAGTTTGTCTCCGTAGCTGTTGATATACATCGTAACAACCTTTTCCGTCGCTTCTTTCCCTTTATAATCATATCCTGCTTTTGCGTAAGATGACTCAAAATCTTCCCAGAAAAGCTCGACCCACGTGCGTGCTTGAGCATATGAGAGCGAACTGTTTTTATTTAAGAGCTGATTCGTTAATCTTTCAAATATATCGTTCATAAGAACACCTCGATTACCAAAATTCTTTATGAGTATGTTTGCACTTTTAACTTACACTATAAATGCGGAGTTATTCACTCCCTCATGTACTATATCATAACCGCAACGCTTTCTGTTGTAAAAGGAGAGGTATCTATGCGCAATAAAGCAAAAGATTTTACAAACCAACATCATACTAAGCTTGAAGGCGAACCTCGCGCAAAAGCTGAGTACGCTTCAAAACGTGCAAATGGAACAATTAACACGCATCCTCAAGAACGTATGCATGCTTCTAATGAGCGCGAAGAATAACCGCTTGCTTTACGTTTAAAAATAGAGTGAATATAGAAATCAAACAAGCAGCACACTTCGTGCTGCTTGTTCATCCCTTTATTTTTTCAACATGGAAATAGGCAGTGCCTCTTCGTTTTGCGGTGAGCCAAGCCTAAATCCCCACGCAAAAACTCCGTTCATATAATCAATTTTAAAATATGAACCCGGATCTCCTTGAATTTCATATACTTCCCCTGCTTTAAACGCTTCGGGATCCAATAAATACGACCTAGCCATTGTTACTTTTCTTTCTAATACTGCATACTCATTGACCATGCCAAGCTGCTCAGCTTTTCGTGCTTTTTCTTGAAGAGACCCAATTTCTTGTTGAAGTTCATACGTCGTCATATCACTGTAACGTTTTTCAGACATGCTGTTTTCCCCCTTGTTTGCTTTCATTTTATTATAACAAAAGGTATAACTAAAGGGAGACTATGAAAAGGGAGTTTTGGGAATGAAAACAGTGCTAATCACGGGCGGTGCGACGGGTCTTGGAAAAGAGCTCGCTAAACTTTACGCAAAAGACTACAACGTCATTCTAGCTGGACGCAATCAACATAAATTAAAAGAGGCGCAGCATGAGCTAGGAGACAACGTATATACGATGTCTGTAGATATTACAAAGTATGAAGAAGTAGGAAAATCTGTAGAAAAACTGCTGATGCAGCATTCAGTAGATATCCTTATCAACAATGCAGGCATTGGACATTTTGGTCCTTTGACCGATTATACAAAACAAGCCATCGATGAAGTCATCGATACAAATGTAAAAGGAACTATTTTTTTAACACAAGCGCTTATGCCTCATCTCTTGACGAGACCTGAACCTAAAGTTATGAATATCATTTCAACTGCAGGACTTCGCGGGAAAGCTAATGAAAGCGTCTATGTGGCAAGTAAGTTTGGCGTAAGGGGATTTACAGAAAGTTTAAAAGTGGAATACCAAGATACCAGCCTTCATGTGATTGCAGCTTACATGGGAGGCATGAATACCCCTTTTTGGGATCACAACAACCACATTAAAGATAAAAGCCGATTGCGCTCGGCTTCCGAAATTGCTGAGATTATTTATAAACAGCAGAATGACTCAGAAGATATTTTGTTTTAAAAAAGAGTGAAACATAACTGCATTAATCTATTCTAAAGATAAACACATTGTATAAATGATCTTATAGGAATTGCTTGTGACACAGCGGGTGATTTCCGTGCAGGACTTCTCCCTTTCCGGGGACGGCAGGAGTCTTCGTCTTGCCCTCCAATCCACTGCTAGAACCAACTAAACACATGAAGTTTACGTTTACCATCACAATAAAAAATCCGAACGAGTTGGATTCTCCATCAAGAATCTCGATTCATCGTTCGGATTTCCCTTTAACTAACATACTTTTGTCCCGCCTTTATTCCTCTTCAATAGAATCTAGAAATGATTGAATTTGGTCAATAGAGAATCCTTTCCTATAAAGAGCCTGCTTCATTTTTTGCTGATATTCCCAGCCTTCATACTTTGAAAAACGACGATGAGCTTTCATTCCTTGGTATTGCAGAGCTTCCCATGCCTCATCGCTTTCTTTTTCTGTATTCGTGCGCTGAAATGCTTCTTGAATAATAGAAAATGAATAGCCCTTCACTGCCAATGCTTGTTCCATTTTTTGTTTCATCATTACTTGAGATAATTTTTTATATTTTCCTTTTAACTTTTCAATTAATTTCACAGCAGTTTGAATTTGCTGTTCTTCAGGGTATTCACATAAACTAAGGGTAATAGTGGAATCAGAAATTCCCTTTTCTTTTAATTCTCTTTGAATCACACTTGGTCCTTTTGATGTCGTGTTCATTTGAGTTAACACGAATGCTTTTGCAAACTCTTCATCATTTAAATAACGGTGGCTGACTAATTTCTGAATAACTTGTTGAATAATAGTAGAGTTAATTTCTTTTTTCTTCAAATAATCATGTACCTCTTTTTCAGAGCGCATTCGATAAGATAAGTAAGTGATCGCTAAATTATAAGCTTTTTTCTCATCATCTGCGTACTGAATTTCCGTTAATTCAAATTCATCAAGCTCACGACCTTTTTTCAAGTCATATTTGATGAGGACATTTTCGTCAACACCAAAGCCAAACTCTTCACCTTTACCATAATCTAAGTACACATTATAACGTTCACCGCTATTCTTTTGCGTTGTGATTTTTGTGACAACAGGCATACACCTTCACCTCATATTTCTCATTAAATTGATGGCTGAAGAACCGCCAAACATATCATACACATTTTTATTTATCTCAATAAAGGAGGAAATTCGTATGAAAATTGTTATTGCTGGAGGAACTGGGTTCGTAGGTAAAGCTTTAACAAAACATTTTTTAACACAAAAACATTATGTATATATTTTAACACGCAATGCAGATAAAGCTGCAAGAGATCCGAAACTTAAATATGTAGAGTGGATGCAAGAAAGCAGCCAACCTGAAGAGCATGTAGAAGGAGCAGACGTTTTTATCAATTTAGCTGGCGTTTCACTTAACAGCGGCCGCTGGACGGACGAGCGCAAAAAAGCCATTGTGGAAAGTCGCCTTTCTTCTACTCAAGAAATCCTTCGTATTATGGCTGCCTTACCCGAAAAACCGTCCCTTTATGTAAATGCAAGCGCAGTTGGTTATTACGGGACATCAACTACAGAAACATTCACAGAAGCTTCTCCATCCATCGGCACAGACTTTTTAGCTGAAACGGTAAAAAAGTGGGAAAATGAAGCGTTAAAAGCGATGGAACTCAATATTCGTACTGTTTTAACAAGGTTCGGCGTTATATTAGGCAAAGATGGCGGGGCACTCCCTTCTACTGCCCTTCCTTATAAATTATTTGCAGGAGGAACAGTTGGTTCAGGAGAGCAGTGGATGTCTTGGGTGCATCTTCAAGACGTCGTCAAAATTATTGATTATTGTATTCATACCAAACAAATAGAAGGACCTGTTAACGTAACTGCCCCAAATCCCGTCCAAATGAAAGAGTTTGGAAAGAAGATTGGCAAAGTGTTAAATCGCCCTCACTGGATGCCCGTACCTAGCTTTGGCCTTCAGCTGCTGATGGGAGAAATGAGTATGATTATTTTGAAAGGACAGCGTGTTTTACCTGAAAAATTGATTCAACAGAATTACATTTTTACATATACTGTATTAGAAGATGCATTGCGAGATTTACTCTAGTTATTTCCTGATATTTACCTAAAACAGGTGACTAAGCTGCCGATAGATAGGAGCATCCTTTATGAAAACCATTCTCTTGAAAAATGCAACGCTCTATCCTATTACGTCAAAACCTATTTATAATAATGATGTGCTCATTCAAGATGGAAAAATTGTTTTAATTGGGCCAAACTTGCAGCCTCCTCTTCAAGTAGAAGTCATTGACTGCAAACAGCGTTACTTATTCCCTGGATTTATTGATGTTCATACACATCTAGGACTATATGATGAAGGAACCGGCTGGGCCGGAAATGATGCTAACGAAACAATCGAGCCTATGACTCCGCATATCCGAGCTTTTGACAGCGTACATCCTTTAGATCCTGGGTTTAAAGATGCCATTGAAGCGGGTATTACGTCTGTACACATTATGCCTGGAAGTGCAAATGTGATCGGAGGTACAACGTCCGTTATTAAAACAGCCGGAACAAGTATTTCTCAAATGTTGATTCAAGAGACAGCTGGACTTAAGATTGCGCTAGGAGAAAATCCAAAACGAATCCACAGCCATGGCAACAAGGAATCCATTACACGAATGGGTATTATGGGGATGCTGAGAGAAGCCTTTTATCATGCAAAAAGCAGTGACAATAAAGATGATTTGCGAATCAAACCACTCATTCAAGCACTGAATAGAGAGATTCCCGTTCGAATTCATGCTCACCGAGCCGATGATATTCTATCAGCTCTGCGCTTGGCAGATGAATTTAATTTAGACGTTCGTATTGAACACTGTACAGAAGGTCACTTAATTGCTAAAGAGCTAGGCGGAAGAAACTTAAAAGTAAGCGTGGGACCAACTTTAACACGCCGCTCAAAGGTTGAACTGAAGAATAAAACATGGAAAACCTATCAAGCTCTCTGCAATGAAGGAGTAGAAGTTTCTATTACAACAGACCATCCTTATACGCCCATTCAGTACCTAAATATTTGTGCATCCATTGCCGTACGTGAAGGGCTCGAAGAACAAAAAGCATTAGAAGGCATCACGATTGCTGCTGCTCGAAATCTTCGTATTGATCAGCGAATCGGCAGTATCGAAGTAGGAAAAGACGCTGATTTAGTGCTATGGAGCCATCATCCCTTTCACTACTTAGCAAAGCCCCTTTTCACCATGATAGATGGTAAAATATTATTTAAAAAAAATTAACATTTTACCTATTTTCTTTTTTTATTTTTTTTAGTATGATACGTTTAGAAGCATGTGAATTTCACAAAAGCATAAACATCACACGTTGACTTTTTATGTTTGTTGACTTGTAATGGGAAGGCAAATGGTGCGCCACCAGGTAACTGGTTCTAGTGGGTTCGATTCCCACCCCGAAATTTTTTTAATTATTAAAAAATTTCGAGGGTGGGGACTTGATTGGAGTCTGTATATACCCTCGATCAGGAGGGAAAAGTTATGTTAAAAAAACGTGACCTAAATGACTGTCAATCTCTATACGAACTCATGGTACATCCTGATGTCTTCCCTTTTGTTCGTCATAAAGCCCATTCCTATGAAGAATTTTTATTTGTGACTAAACAAACGATGGAAGCAGAAGATCATGGAGAAATTATTTCTCGCACGATTTTAGACGAATGGGGTAACCCTATCGGCACCATTAATTTATTTGATGTACAGGACCAAGCTGGTTTTTTAGGCACTTGGCTTGGCAAACCGTTTCATGGAAAAGGATATAATCAAATTGCAAAAGAAGCGTTCTTTAATGAACTGTTCTTTGAGTTAAATATAGAGCGAATTTTTATGCGAATTCGTAAAATCAATATCAGGTCTATTAAGGCTGCAGAAAAACTGCCTTATGCAGTACTTGCAAATGAAACACACAAAGCTTTATACGATGAAATTAATCAACATGAAGACGTATATGATTTATACGAAATTCCAAAAGACTTGTATACATTATACTACTTGCGTCACGAACAAGACGTTCAAGAAGATCACCAGCTTAAAGAAGCGTAAGAGTCTCTCCGTGTAACGGAGAGCTTTTTTTATGATTAAAAACGAGAGATTCTGGAAAAAATAAGTAACATGATCGAAAAACGTTAATTGGAGGTTTTTTTATGTCTGAAAAAAAACGAAAAGAAAACGCAAAAAATACGTTAAGTAGCGCTCAAGAAATCTATTACGGCCGTGAGTTTAAAAAAGCAGACCGTGCAGGCGGCTACACGAAAAAATAAGTGAGGCAAAACATCTCTATCCAACGCTTGATCATCTTAACGTCCTTTCTGTACAGTTTGTATCGGAAGGACGTTTTTATATTATGTAGACATAATAATACGAAGATTTTATAGATGTTATTGAAGTTTTTTTACCACTCTACTATATCCACAAAGTTTACCCACAATTATGTGGATAATGTGCATAACTTTATTGAATATGCATATTACCGCTTTCATAACTTGAAATGACAGTGGGTAATTTTTATGTAAATTTTCTGAAAAAATGTGAATAGTGTGGATAAAATTGTGAATATCCTATATAATTCAGCAGTTAACTTCTTGTTAACCTGTGGATATCTTCTTTAGTACTTTCATTTATTTTAATACCATCAAGGCTTTCGATATATTATAAGTATAATAATAAAAAGGTAGGGGAAACTTCCCCTACCTTTTTATTATTGGAAACAATATATCCACACTTGTTCCTTGATTTAACTGACTAGAAAATGTCATCTGCGCACGGTGAGCTTTAATAATCCGGTAGCTGACCATCAGCCCTAAACCTGTACCTTTTTCTTTTGTACTATAAAAAGGCTCACCTATCTTCATTAACCGTTCAGGAGGAATACCTTGCCCTTCATCAGCAAGCTGCAGCCAAAGGTGGTTTTCTTTTGCTTTAATAGTAATATGAATCCCTCCTCCTTCCGGCATTGCTTCGATAGAGTTTTTAATAATATTAATAAATACTTGTTTTAACTGATTTTTATCTCCATATACCTGTGGTAACTGGTCGTCCCTTTCAAATATGAAAGCTACCTTTTTTTCTACTGCTTCAGGTTCAAGAAGCAAGCACACTTCTTGAACAAGCGCTTGCATATTCAAGGGTTCAACATTCATAACCTGAGGTTTTCCCAACATCAAAAATTCTTCTACGATTCCATTCATTCGTTCTAATTCAGTTTCCATGATATCTATATACAAAGCATCTTTGGGATTTTGTTCTTTTAATAAGTGAACAAAACCTTTTAAAGACGTCAAAGGATTTTTGATCTCGTGGGCAACTCCAGCTGCAAGTTCTCCTACAACGGCAAGCTTCTCAGAAGTTCTAAGCTTCTCTTCTGCCTTTTTACGCTCCGTAATATCTGTCGATACGCACAGCATTTGAATCACTTCCTGTTTTTCATTCATAATAGGAAGTTTTGCTGTTTCGACCCAGCGCCGGTTTCCTTTTGAATCTTTAAACTGTTCTTCTAATACCGTCCCTTTTTGGGTACAGTTTGAAAACGCTCCTTTATATAAAAGATCTGATTGAAGGTTGAACTGATATTTATCAATTGATTGTCCAATTAAGTCATCAGATTTTTCACCTAAGAGCATCGCAAAAGATTCATTGACGAGAATGAATTCCCTTTTTTGATTGATAGCATAAATATAGCTTGGATTAATGTCAATAACTTGTCTTAAAAACGTTTTTTGTTCCTCTAGCTGATTTTCTTTTTGCTGTAAATTCGCTTTAGAATGGCGTATATAGCTAATCATTTCATTAAACTGTTTAGATAAAATACCGATTTCGCCCCGCTCAATTTCTCGTTCCGGAATTTTTTGATTAAAATTCCCGCGCGCTACTTGTCCCGCCAATTCATATAGTTTATGAATTGGATTCACAATTTGCCTTGCATATAACGCAGTAAAAAAAGAAAGCAGTAAAATCGTAACACCTGAAACGATCCAAAGCGTTTTTTCAAACATTTTATAAGGCCTGTAAATGTCTTCAACGGGTAATTCAGCGACAATTCCCCAATCTAAAACAGGAATATATTCGAAAGACGCAAAGAAATACTTACCTTCGGTGTTCACCACGCGCTGATATCCTGATTTATGATTCATCGTTTTCTGAACGATTTCGTTTTTCTTAGCATTTTCACCGATTCTCTGTTTCTCTGGGTGGGAAATAATTCTACCATTGCGGTCTACAATAAATGTATAGCCGTTCTCTCCTATATCGAACGTTTGAAAGATGGATTGAAAACTTTTATTTTCTTCAATTCGCAGCGCTAAATTTACGACCTTTTTTACATTTTGCTGCCCATCCAAAATAGGAATCGCCATCACCACAATGTAGTGCTTTGTATCTGCTGAAACGACATCGCTTAAATATATTTTTTTGGTTCGCAGCGCTTCTTGAAAATATTTTCTTTTACTTAAGTTCACATGTTTCATATTCTTTAAATCGTTCGGGTAATAATGCTCAACATACCCTTTTACGTTAAAAATGGTTCCGCTATCGATATACGGTGAAATATTAACTATTTTCTGCAATTCTTTGTCTATTTCTTGTTCATCATCCGATAAAAAAATAGGATCTTGCTGTACCTCGTCGCCTAGGCTCCAAATATCTTTAATGACGACGTTAATTTGCTCTTTCATTCTCTTGACGGTTTTATCAGTTACCTGCCGATATTGATCTTGAGAAATATTAGGCAGCATCACTCTTGAAACAATAAACATTAGCGTCAGTACGGTACAAATAAGAAGCACATTAATCGTGAAGATTTTCCAAAACGTATGAGATTTAAACCATTTCATGTTTGTTCACCTTAATCTAATGAAGTCTACCTCCATTGTACTGCAAAATGAAAACTTTTCCATATAAATGACGGAATTCCATCTTTAGACACAGAAGAAAAGCAATTTGTTCTACATTCCTATCAGAAAACTACGAGCTTTCTCACTGTGTTTTCTGTTAGAACAAATTTTTAGTTTTCTTCTATAAACTTTGCTTCCTGCATTTTATTCATGCAGTAGAAATCAATTATTTATCCTCCACTAAAAAGACCTCATCACAGAGTGATGAGGTCAGAAATTTACTATATTCTTTTATAAAAAATTATGTTTGTTCCCTGCTGATTTTCTAGCCTTTAAAGATTTATTTTCTTTTTCCTTCTAGTCCAGTAAAAAATAAATAAGAGAATAAACCAAACGGGCGTCAACAATAAGGCTGGGCGCGTCGCGTCAGAAAACAGCATAATAACAAGAATCACCGCAAACAAAGCTAACACAATATAGTTTATGAATGGTGTTAACGGTGCTTTGAATGCTGATGTTGCATGCAGCTGCGGACGCGTCTTTTTATACCTTAGATGGCAAATGAGAATGATACTCCACACCCAAATAAAACAAATAGCGCTAATGGTCGTGACAATGCCGAAAGCTTGGTCTGGTATAAGTTTGCTTAAAAGAGCTCCCGCTGAGATAACCAGCGTAGATACAAACAATCCGTTGCTTGGTACGTGGTTTTTGTTCAGTTTTGCAAACTTAGATGGCCCTTGGTCATTTTTACTTAAATTATATAAGATACGGCTTGTTGAAAACATTCCGCTATTACAGGCAGAAGCGGCTGAAGTTAGTACAACAAAATTAATAATTCCAGCAGCAAGCGGAATTCCGACTAAACTAAAGGTTTTAACAAATGGGCTTTCTGCTGCATTTAATTCCATCCACGGGTTAATAAACAACAGAACGATAAGCGCTCCAACATAGAAAAATAAGATTCGCAGCGGAATTTTATTAATGGCCGATGGAATATTTTTTTTGGGGTTTGATGTTTCTGCTGCCGATACCCCTACCAATTCAACCCCAACGTATGCGAATATAACCATTTGGAATGAAAGTAAGAAACCTGAAACCCCATTTGGAAATAGCCCTCCGTGATTCCAAAGGTTTTGAACAGTAACGGATCCCGCGTCTGTTTTAAATCCCATTACCAGCAAAATAACGCCAATAATAATTAATGCAAGAATCGTAATAACCTTTATTAAAGCAAACCAAAACTCTAATTCTCCAAATAATTTTACGGTTAATAAGTTAAGACCTAATAAAATGATTACACAAATAAGTGCGGGAATCCACTGAGGAATATTGAACCAATATTTCACATATACGCCAACTGCAATCACATCAGCCATAGCTGTCATAATCCAGCAAAACCAGTACGTCCATCCCGTTACAAACGACGCCCACGGTCCAAGATACTCTTCAGCAATATCTGTTAACGATTGATAACCTGCTTTAGACAGCAGTAGTTCTCCTAGCGCTCTCATCACAAAGAAAAGCGCAATACCCACAATTAAATAAGCAAAGATGATAGAGGGACCTGCAAGCTGTATTGCTTTACCAGAACCTAAAAATAATCCTGTCCCAATGGTTCCTCCAATCGCGATTAGCTGAACATGACGATTGGATAAATCCCTCTTTAATTCTCGTTGTTCCAACTCTAACTCCTCCTAACAATAAAACCTTTGATACGATCGTGCAGACTACAAAATAAAGCCCAATAAAAAAAGAGATTGGATGCGCTCCAATCTCATGGTCATAAGAATAACAAATATTATGGTACATACTACCAATTAGTAACATGCCAAATAAATATCCGGTACTCTTCTGTCCTTTTGCCTGAGATTGTGAACCCTTCGGCGTCGCGAAACTATCGCGATCTCTCCAGAAGCTGCTCCTGCTATAGTGTGATCCATAGCAATCATAGCTTTCTACGTATTCAATTTTTCAATCAATAGAATGACTGTCGAATAGTTGTTTATTCTAATACCAGTTGGATGCTTTGTCAACAGGAAAAATAATTTTCATTTATTTACCTTCTTTAAAAGAAGACACTACATAAAAATCTTGTTTCTTTACTTGTGACAAAGATCACCCTATTACAAACAAAAAAGAGCAGAATCAAATCTGCCCTTTACTCTTCATCTATTTATTTCTTTAACGTCAAACTTACCACATTCTCCACATGCGCCGTATGAGGGAACATATCCACAGGCTGAATGTAATCCACATAATAAGCCTTCGACAGCTGCTGCACATCTTTGGCTAATGTGGATGGATTACAAGATACGTAAACCACTTTCTTTGGCTTTACTTGTAAAATTGTTTTTAGAAGCTTATCATCACAGCCTGTTCGCGGCGGGTCAACAACGATAACGTCTGGCTTCCAGCCTTCTTTTACCCACTGCGGCATCCACTTTTCAGCTGGACCCGTCACATATGTGGCGTGTTCAAATCCATGATCTTTGGCATTTTTTCGCGCATCTACAATGGATTCTTCAATCGTATCCATTCCGCGAATTTCTTTGGCATCTTTAGCAAGCCATAAGCCAATTGTCCCTACTCCGCAGTAAGCATCTACAATTTTTTCACTGCCTGTTAGCGCAGCTGCTTTTTTCACCTCGTCATACAGCTTCACTGTTTGAAGAGGATTCAACTGGAAAAATGCACGCGCTGAAAGTTCGAATGAAATATCGCCTAACGTTTCTTGAATCACCGATTTTCCAGATAGCGTAAACGTTTCGTCTCCAAAGATAAGCGATGTTTTTTGACCGTTTACGTTTTGTACGAGCGATTTCACTTCCGGTAGACGGCGCTTAATTTCTTTGATCACAAGCTCTTTTTTCGGAATTTCTTGTTTGGCCGTAATCAAGACAACTTGCACTTCACCCGTTTCAAATCCTACTCGAGATACGATGGTACGTACAATACCACGGCGTTTGCGCTCATTGTAGATAGGAATTTGAAGATCTTGTAAAATTCGTTTTATTTCTTTTGTCACGTGATTTGTGGCTCCATGCTGAATCGGACAGTTTTCAATGTCAATCAGTCGATGAGAATTCAGTCCGTACAAACCAGCGATAACTTTTTGTTTATCCACACCTACTTGGAACTGTGATTTATTACGATAGCCCCAAGGATCTTCCATGCCAATTGTTTGGCGTGTTTTTTCCTCTACTTTTTTTAATGAACTGTGACGTTCGAACGCTTGCAGAACAATATCGCGCTTAGATTCTAGCTGACCTTCATAGGATAAGTGCTGAAGCTGACAGCCTCCGCACTGGTCGTAAATAGGACAGGGTGCTTCTACGCGGTGAGGAGATTTTTTGCGAATTCGCTTAATTTTTCCTTCGGCAAACTTTTGCTGAACATTTGTTGCTTCTACAACCACTTCTTCATTCGGCAATGCTCCCGGCACGAAGACGACTTGGCGCTTAAAATATCCTACGCCTTCTCCATTAATACCGAGTCTTTTTATAGTCAACGGAAACGTTTGTCCTTTTTGAACTTTCATTTCAGTTTTTGGTTTATTCATGAGACCAACTCCGATTAGTTTAAATTCTTTATATAGTTATTAACGGTCTTTATCTGCTTAAAACCTATTAGACCGTATTGCTTTAAAAAAGACATCAACGCATATTATAACACTTCAACAGCAAAAAACCGACAGGAGAAACATTCCCATCGGTTTTTATCTTTATTTCGTTTTAGAAGGACTTTTCTTCATTTGTTTGCGTTCGTTCATTAAATCATCAATGCTTTTAAACGTATAGCCCTGCTTTTTTAAATCCACAATGGCTTGATCTAACGCATCTGCGTTATCCTTTGAAACGGTATGCAAAAGCATGATCGCACCTGGATGTATTTGAGCCATCATATTGTCGTATGAGTAGCGCCAGCCTTTTTGTTCATTCACTTTCCAGTCAACAAATGCAAGTGACCAAAATACATTCGTATAGCCCTCTTGCTTTGAAAGAGCTAGCGTTCGTTCACTAAATACCCCTCTAGGTGAGCGAAGGTATTTCATTTCATCACGACCCGTAATATTCTTGTATTCATCTTTTACTTTTTGCAATTCCTCTTTAAAACGTGCGTCATCCACTTGAGTTAAGTCAGGGTGATGCCATGAATGATTCCCGACAATATGCCCTTCTTTTACCATTCGCTTAATAAGCTTAGGCTCTTCTTTTAAATAGTGTCCTGTTACAAAGAATGTGGCAGGAACCTTTCTTTTTTTGAGCACGTCTAATACCTGCGGTGTATAACCATTTTCATAACCATTATCAAACGTTAAGTAAATATTTTTTTTATTTGTATCTCCGAGGTAAAAAGCATCATACTTAGCAAGAATTTGTTCATAAGCTGTACCTGCGGATGCGGGCTTGTGATTTTTACTTTTTTGAAATCCCCAGCTGATCGGAGTGTTTGGATACATTTGTGCTTCAACAGATGCTATGCCTGTTGACATCACGAATAAAAAAACGAGAAAAAAGGTGAACCGGCGCATAAGAAGCTCCTTTCGGAAGTCATTTTACGCTTAGTATCCACTCAATTTTCTCGTTCATGAACGTTACTTTTTACCATACGCTTTGAATGTATGTTTATTTAAATACCGGCTCTTTAAATTGCTCAAGCTTTTCAAATGAAGACTTGTCTACATCTGCATGCAAGCTGTTTCCATGTGAATCCATCGTCACTACAGCTGTAAAGCCTTCTACTTTTAAATGCCACATTGCTTCAGGAATACCAAACTGCATCAAATCAACGCCTTCTACACTCTTGATACAATCAGCATAGTACTGTGCAGCTCCGCCGATAGCATTTAAGTACACGCCGCCGTGCTCTTGAAGAGCAGCAAGCGTTTTAGGACCCATACCGCCTTTACCGATAACCGCGCGGATACCAAATTTCTTCATAATATCCCCTTGGTAAGGTTCTTCACGAATACTTGTTGTTGGTCCTGCAGCGGTTACGTGCCATTTTTCGTCTTCGTCCTTTAACATAACCGGACCACAGTGATAAATGATTTGTCCATTTAAATCAATTGGTGCATCGTGATCTGTTAAATGTTTATGGATAGCGTCGCGTCCTGTATACATCATACCGTTGATGCGCACCACGTCACCAACTTTTAATTCACGAATTTGCTCTTCTGTAATAGGTGCTTGTAATACAACTTCTTTTGTTTCATCCGCATTTTGCTTCTCTTCGGCGCCTGCATTTTTATTAAAATCTACTTCTTCGCCTTCTTGATACAGCCACTCTTGAACACTTCCTGTATCGGCGTTGATTTTAATACCTAAGCGGCGGTAAGCCCAGCAATTATACGCAACTGACACATAGAAGCTAGCAGGAATACGATTGATTACGCCGACTTTACAGCCAAGTAATGTCGTTTCTCCACCAAAACCCATCGTACCGATTCCTAACTTATTAGCATTTTCCATTACATACTCTTCTAATTCTTTCAGCTGAGCATTTGGATTTTCGTCATCTAAGTTTCGGAACAGCTGCTCTTTTGCTAATTCATAGCCTGTTGTACGGTCGCCACCGATTCCAACACCAATGACGCCGGCGCTACAGCCTTGACCTTGCGCTTGGTATACTGAGTGCATCACACATTTACGAATGCCGTCTAAATCGCGGCCAGCTCGACCTAACCCTTCTACTTCACAAGGCAGGCTATACTGAATGTTTTTATTTTCACAGCCGCCGCCTTTTAAAATAAGACGCGCATCAATATAGTCATTTTCCCACTGTTCAAACTTAATAACCGGCGTGCCTCCGCCTAAATTATTACCGCTGTTTTCTCCCGTTAACGAATCTACGGAGTTAGGGCGAAGCTTTCCGTGCTTTGTTGCTTCTTCAATTGCCCAATAAATCGCTTCTTTAATTTGAAGCTGATTCACTCCTACGGGGGTTTTAATTTTAAATGTTGGCATACCTGTATCTTGACAAATTGGCGATAAATTATCATCCGCCATCTTAATATTATTGGTAATGGTCGCTAAAGACATTGCTGCACGCGTTCCTGCATTTTCACGCGCTTTTGCCTTTGCGATAGCACGTCGAACGTCTTTTGGCAATTTTGTAGATGTTTCAACAATTAAATCGTACATGCTTTGTTTTAAAGCTTCAATCATCACTTAATTCCTCCCATATCCCGCTAATGTATGTATTTATCTATCTGTCGTACAACTTTCAAAATTTATTATACTCCTTCAAAAATTGTTTCGAAAGACCTTTATAGGAGGATTTCCACTTCAAGCAAAAAAGCGCTAGTTTTTCTAGCGCTTTTTTCTTTGTTCATTCTTTATCTTTTTTAAACTGCTCACATTTTGCTTCAAGGTCATCAATCATCGTGATCAAACGGTCAATGTCTTCTAGGTCTGTGTTTTCAGGCTCCATAGAGTCTAATACGTGTACAAACATATTTAAACGATCTTTTAAATAACGTACTTGTGAATCTTTATCTCGAACGGCGTTTCCCATTTTAAACCCTCCTGATATAGCTTTTCAATCGTATTTCCTTATATCCTAACGAATACTTTCATATTTGACAACTAAAAGCAATAAAATCCATAATAGTCACTGGTGTCCGTTTTGAATGAGACGTATAATTTAGTCTAGCAGGACGGACCGTGAGATGTTTTCATCATCATTTCACTTTACGGAAAAATAAAAGGAGTTTTTTTATGGCCACTTTACAACGAATTACCGCGGAGTTCGATCCGTGGGAAGCGTATTTAGATATGAAACAATATGGCAAACCGACGCTTACAAACGTTGAATTCACCACAACGACGCTTTGTAATATGCGATGTGAGCACTGTGCAGTTGGATATACGCTGCAGCCAAAAGACCCAAACGCACTGCCGCTTGATTTAATTTTAAAACGTCTCGATGAAATTCCAACTCTTCGAGCGTTAAGCATTACGGGCGGAGAGCCGATGATGTCTCTATCTTCTGTGAAAAATTATGTGGTGCCTTTATTAAAGTATGCACATGAACGAGGTGTCCGTACACAGATTAATTCAAATTTAACATTAGATCTTGCTCGTTACGAACAAATCATTCCTTATTTAGATGTTTTACATATTTCTCACAACTGGGGAACGATGGACGATTTTGTGGAAGCTGGCTTTGCAATGATGGAGCGAAAGCCTACTTATGAGCAGCGCGCCAAATATTTCGATCGTATGATTGAAAACAGCCGCGCGCTTGTAAAAGCGGGTGTAACCGTATCAGCTGAAACGATGTTAAACAAACGTACGCTTCCTCACATGGAAAAGATTCATCGTCAAATTGTTGATGAAATGCTTTGTCAGCGTCACGAAGTACACCCTATGTATCCAAGTGACTTTGCTAGCACTCTAGAAACATTATCTCTTCCTGAAATGCGTAAAGCTATTCATCACCTTCTTGATATTCGAGATGAAAATGTGTGGATGCTATTCGGTACGTTACCGTTTTATGCATGCAGTAATAATGAGGAAGACTTATCGCTTTTACAGCGTTTGTTTAGCAGTAAAAATGTAACCGTTCGAAACGATCCAGACGGGCGCTCTCGCCTAAATGTAAATATTTTCGACGGAGATATTATCGTAACGGATTTTGGTGATACGCCTCCTCTTGGCAACATTCAAGATACAAAGCTTACAGACGCTTTTGATATGTGGCAGCAAAGCACGATTTCTAAAGAACTTAGCTGTCATTGTTCAGCAGTGTCTTGTTTAGGACCTAATATTTTGGTGAAAAACAGCTATTATCAAGATACTGATTTTAGCAAACTCCAAGCGAGCATTACAAAATAACAAAAAAGAGATTCCCACAATGGAATCTCTTTTTTGTTATCTCGGCTGGTCATAAGCTCCAAAGCTTAAGGAAACATAATCTTGTACTGGAATCCATGCTCCAATTCCTTGAGACGTTACATTTCTCACCACAATTGAGCGCTTGCTGCCTTTTACTGTAACATACACTTCTCCATATGTTACTTTTCCCTTTTCACTTACAGCAGGCGTATACGCATACAGATAACCTACTTTTTTAGGAGCTACGTTATAGACCTGGTCTTTTTTCGTTCCGGCACCTACAAACGTTTGAAATGATAAAGTGAGCTTTGTTTTTTTAGCTGCTTCAATTAGCATCATTTGTTTAACATGCTCAGGCTGAGGCACTTTTGCTGTTAATCCGCCTTTTACATGACTTTGATTTTCCTGACTGTACATCATTTTGTACTGAGTTTTTCCTGCTCTGTTATCATAATGATTTGTATTGATTCGCTGGTGTTGCCAGTTAACGTTTGTTTCTGTTGATTCGTAATTTAATGGCCACTGTCCTAAAAAGACGGTTGCTCTAAAACCAATTGCCCATGGAGTTTTAGAAATGTTTGATTCATTTAATATACGAATTAAATCAGGGTTTTCAATTTTTACATTTGATGTTTCAATGAGCTCTTTTGTAAACTCACTTGGCTGCAAATATGGCGTATCTTGACTAGCATTTGGATACGTATTTTCTTTTGAAATATTTAAAGCTGAAGAAGGCACGTTGATGGTCGGCTGAGCTGTTTTCGCAATGGCGATCTTCGTTGAACATGAAAATGAAATAATGATGGTAAACACAAATAAAAGCAATTTACGTAACATCTAGAAACTCCTTTCAACATCGTTAATGAATGCAACCATAGTTTTTTCAAACATCTCCTGTTTTATCCTGAATACCAAAAGGGAAATTCTTCTATTCACTTACACAAAAAGAATCCGAACGATGAATCGTTCGGATTCTTCCTTCAACTAAAACATGTTTGTCTCAGCCTCTTCTTTTTTAAATAAGATAAAAACCAATTCCCATAATAATATAAGCACCTAAAAGAGTTGCACCTTCGAACCAGTTTGTATCTCCGTCATTAGAAATAGCAATAGTTAAAAATACGGCCGTTACCATCGCAATCAACTCAGGCCAAGTAAAGACAAGAGACATTTGGTTTTCGAACATCAGCGAAACTAACACTAATATTGGTGCTACAAACATCGCTACTTGTAAAGTGGATCCCACAGCAATTTCAACCGCTACACCCATGCGGTTTTTAACGGCCATAATAATAGCCGAAGCGTGTTCTGCTGCGTTTCCAACAATCGCTACGATGATGACCCCGATGAACAGCTCACTCCACCCAAAACTTTCCGATACAATTTCGATTGTACTAACCAAGCTTTCGGATACGTAAGCTACAGCTAACGTAGACAAAAAGAGAACAGTAATCGCTTTCCACATTGACCATTCTGGCTCCTCATGTTCTTCCACTTCTTCACTTTTATGCTGATACACCCCTCGGTGCGTTACCAGCTTAAAAAATAACGCCGCTAAGTACAAGATGATGAGAATAATGGAGATTCCGACACTCAGGGACATGGTCTTCGCTTCGTCCATTTCGCTAGCAAACACTTCAGGAATAACAAACGCAACGATAACGGCAAAGATCAATAATCCAGAATTATGTCTTGCATCATAGACATTAAATTCTTGACGCTTAAATTTTAATCCTCCAATGAAGAATGAAAGACCGCCTACAAGAAGAAGATTTCCTAATACAGAACCCGTTAACGATGCAAGCACCACCGCTGTAAGGCCTTCTTTTAGAGCAAAAATAGAAATAATTAATTCTACAGCGTTACCAAACGTAGCGTTTAATAGACCGCCTATTCGAGGACCAGCTACAACAGCTAAGCTCTCTGTTGCTCTCCCCATAAAAGCTGCGAGGGCAATGATTGTTAAACAGTAAATAATAAACATAAGAACATCTGACCAGTGCATCATGTGCCCAATAACAGATAGCGGCACCCCAAGAATAACCGCTATAAGAAAAATCCGATTGATCATCGATATGTACACCCACCTTATTCATTTTTTGACAACAAAATCAATCATATCAAATTAATGGAATTTGTATAGACTCACCGTCAATGTTAGTATTTTTAACCTATTTTTATAAATGATAAACCCTTAATTGATTTTTGTTTAAGATAGTTAAAAATCAGCCAAACTACCAAGGGTGAAAAGATATAATAAGGAGTGAAAAAATGAGCAATAATGATGTGAAAAATCAAATTTTATCCGTACTGGATGACTATACAATTGGAACATTAGCTACAATTCAAGATGGAAATCCTTATTCACGCTTTATGATGTTTTTCATGAAGATCTTGTGCTCTACACCGCCACCAATAAAGATACCCATAAAGTCGAAGAACTAGAAAAAAACCCTTATGTTCATATTTTGTTAGGCTATGATGGGCAAGGTTGGAGTGATCCGTATGTAGAGGTAGAAGCCAAAGTAAATGTAGAAACAAACGAAGAGTTAAAAAAGAAATTTTGGAATAAAAAGTTAAAAGAGTGGATTAAAAGTCCAGATGACCCAAATTATTTGCTTCTTCAGCTGACTCCTGAACGCATGCGCTATTTTGATAAAGCCGGCAGCAAACCGAAGGAAATATGAGATTGAGGCGTAGCTAAGTCCATTCATCTAAAGACGAACAAATGGGTGCAAAGCGCTGCACCGCTTGTAATAACACCATAAAAAATCCGAACGAGTTTGATTCATCGTTCGGATCTTCTTCAGCTAAAATACTTTTGTCCCAACCTCATTTAATTTCGAAGGTATCTGTCACTTCAATACTGTCAATAACCGACTGTAGCATCGAACAATTTTTTCGTGCTAGCTCAATTGATTTTTCAATTTTGTCTAATGGAAGCTCTTCTCCTGTAATGATATAGTGCAAATGAATTTTTTCGATTCGCCCCGCTTTTTCATCATTCCGCGTCACACCAGCTTGGATGCGTAAATCAGAAAAAGCAATTCTTTTTTTCTCTAGAATCTTTCTTAACACGCCTCCGCTGCAAACAGCAATGGACGATACCATTAGCTGATACGGACGAAAGCCATACTCTTCATCTCCGGCGATATGTAGCTCTCCATAAGGAAGATTTGTTGTAAATCCCGCCTCTTTTTTCATGTTAAATTCCATTTCCTTCACTCCTTTACTTCATTATAAACCGCTTTTTATATAACCAACTACTCTCAATACGGATACTTGTTACACCGTCACCATAAAAAGATCCGAACGAATTTGATTCTCCATCAAGAATCTCGATTCATCGTTCGGATCTTCCTTCAGCTATAATACTTTTGTCTCAATCTTTTTTATGACTCTGTGTTAAATTAATTTTCCGGCGCGAATATCATTTGTCATTCCTTCATAAGGCGCTTGAGCGATAACTTTCTCATTGTTCGCTCCGACATTTTTGATAAATGTAATGTCAGCAAATTCGGGTACAACGTATTTAGGATATGTTTCGTATTTTTCACGGGATTCATGCATTAAATCAAGATGGTCATTTTGATAGCACACGGTAATTTCAGGATGTTCATGTACCCATTTTGGGAAGAAGATAATGCCGTGCATCCGTTTTTCATCAGGCATAAAGTTCAAAGATACATCTGTTCCAGTCGGTTCAGTCCACGATACTTTATATACACCTTCCGTTAATTTCACAATATCTACTTTCTGGTCGCGAACCCATCGTCCTGCCACCATTCCGCTATGAATACGGTAATCGATTGTATTTTCGTTTTTGATATAAATTTCATATTCCCATCCGTTTTCGTATGTGTAAATCATATGATTCCCAATAAATTTTTTCATTTTTATATCGCTCCTTTGATTTATAACACTTCGTATATGTCTGACACAACGCGATCTAAGTGTCTCACAGCAATGCCTAGAAAAACGCAGTTGTGTAAGCGTTTATATTTTGCACTTCCTGTATGACTAATGACACTTGTTGTACCGACATTGATTGTGAATGTCGCTATTTTCCTAAGCACTGTTTGTATTCTAGCGATCACCTTTCACTTGTAAATTAAAACATGTAACTATTTACATGTTTTATTCTACTTTCCTTATAAAAAGATGTCAAATTAACAGCACAGCACGTCTACATCCTTGTCAATAAAGCGTTTTCCTTGTACGATTAAACAGTTGGATTGACAAAATATAGATAAAAAGAGGTTGAATGCTATGAGTGCTACTCATAAACAACGTTTCTGGATTTTAGTTAGCCTTGTCGCCATTTCTGGATTCAGCCAAGGTATGCTGCTTCCTTTAATTGCTATTATTTTTGAGAAAGATGGTCTTTCTTCTACTATAAACGGATTAAACGCAACTGGATTGTATCTAGGTATTTTATTTATTTCTCCTTTCATGGAAGGGCCGCTTCGCAGATACGGATATAAACCAATTATCGCAGCAGGGGGACTTTTAGTTATTGTATCTTTAGCTTTGTTTCCCCTCTGGAAATCTGTTGTTTTTTGGTTTGTGCTCCGTTTATTTATTGGAATAGGAGATCACGCGCTGCACTTTGGTACTCAAACGTGGATTACATCGTCTTCACCTGCTGATAAACGAGGTCGAAACATTTCATTGTACGGGCTTTTTTTCGGTATTGGTTTTGCTGTTGGCCCTTTAATGACGCCGTTAATTGAAATTAATCAAGCGCTTCCTTTTATGATTTCTTCAGCTCTTTGCCTCATAACATGGGTGTTTTTATTTTTGATAAAAAATGAATTCCCCCTACAGGAAGTGGAGGTTAATTCATTAAAAGAAACGGCTAAGCGATTTTCTAAGGCGGCTAAGTATGCTTGGATTGCTTTTTTGCCTCCTTTTGGATATGGATTTTTAGAATCATCACTGAACGGAAGCTTTCCTGTATATGGCTTACGAATTGGTTTGCAAGTAGAGTTTATTTCACTGCTGCTGACTTCCTTTGCAGTTGGAGCTATTGTATTTCAGCTTCCTCTCGGAATACTGAGCGATAAATTTGGACGGAAATTAGTATTAGGATGGATTTTATCCATTGGAGCCGTTACGTTTTTTACAGCAAGCCTCTTGGAAGAGACCGCTATTCCATTAGTAGCTTGTTTATTTATAGCTGGCATGGTTGTAGGCTCGACGTTTAGTTTAGGAATCAGCTATATGACGGATTTGATTCCTGCTCGTCTACTGCCTACAGGTAATTTACTATGCGGCATTGCTTTTAGTATCGGAAGCCTTGCCGGCCCTTACATAGGCGGTACTTTTATTCAGTTCTTTCACCATATCAGCTTTTTTAATATTATTAGCGGGATGTTTGGCTTTATTTTTATTATTCTTTTTGTATTCGGACAAAAGGTGCCTCTGCAACAAAAAACGAGCGAGAACCTATAGGTTCTCGCTCGTTCTTTAAACTTTTAGCGTTCGATGCTGAAGAGCTGATTTTTCAATTTGTATCGTGGTATGATTAATGCCGCAGTGATCATGTACTAAATCGATGGCTTTTTGCAAAATTTGCTGACAATCTTTTTCATCTTCTACGCGCATATGACAGCTCAATGAGTCCAGTCCTGAAGTAATCGTCCAAATGTGTAAATCATGCACATCTTTGACTCCTTCAATGTTTTTAAGAAGGTTTTTTATTTCACTGTGATCTACCCCTTCAGGAGAGCCTTCCATCAAAATATGAACGCTATGAGCAAGCACGCCCCAAGCGCTTTTTAAAATTAATACAGACACAACTACAGAAATAATAGGATCAGCAATATACCATCCAAACATCATCATAAGAAGTCCTGCTACAATAGCTCCAATAGATCCTAAAGCATCTCCCAATACGTGTAAGTAAGCGCTGCGTAAATTTACATTTCCTTTTACATCGCCTTGTCTCATAAGTGACCATGCGCTGATTAAATTAGCGAGTAAACCAACAGTAGCAATCAGCATCATGCTGCCGCTTGCTACAGACTGCGGCTCTAATACGCGCTGATAGGCTTCATAGATGATAAATCCTGCTATTACAAACAGTGCCACTCCGTTAAAAAGAGCCGCTAATATTTCAAAACGATAGTAACCGTACGTTTTTTTAGCCGATGCAGCTCGGTTAGCAAACCATATCGCTACAAGGCTAAGAGCAAGTGAGCTTGTATCAGAAAGCATGTGTCCGCTATCGGATAATAACGCTAAACTATTTGTAAAAAGCCCTCCAACAAACTCAAGAACCATAATACCCGCGGTGATAATGAGTGCAATTAACAGACCTTTTTTGTTGCCTTCACGCTGTGTATCAAAATGGTGATGGTGACCATGATGGTGGTGATGATCATGACTCATGCAAAGCCCCTCCTTTTATTCATTATGTGCGCATTCTACGTGCTGAATTACTTGATGCAGTATTCCAACCACGTGTTCATCATCGTACGTATAGAAATACGTATTGCCTTCACGGCGATATTTTACTAAACGTAAATGACGCAAGTGAGTTAACTGATGTGAAATAGCTGATTGTGAAACACCAAGCACTTCAACCATATGACCGACTGAACACTCTTCTTGAAATAGCAAATAAAGAATTTTCATTCTCGTAGGATCTGAAATAGCTTTTAGTATTCTTGACGCTTCTTCTACTGTTTGAGGCGATAAAAACGAATGTTCATCTTTTTTCATACCATCTCTCCGTTCATTATATGCAAGTATATGAGCATATGTTCATATACAAATTATAAAACACCTTTTTCTATATAGTCAATTATTTACGTCTTTCTAAATTTTTTTGCCTATTTTTAAAAAAAATCCACACAAAATACTTTTTCTGTTATATAATACAATTAAATATAATAAACTGTATTAAAACAGATGGAGAGGAGAATAATAAATGAGCAGACAAGAACGCAAAAACATGATTACATTTATTGAAACAATGAAGGGGATTGACCGTGAAACCTTAATGTACATGACGGATGCCGATATCGAGCACATTTACACTTCCGCTTATAAATATTATGAAGAACATTTAGATATGTAGTACGTTTTTTACAGAATGCAGACGTCCAGCTGCATTCTGTTTTTATTTTTTAGGCGTTAGTCGTTACCTCCTTGCTTGTTCCGTGCTATACTATACTAAATATCCCAATTTAAAAGAGAAGAACTGAAAAAATGTGCTGCTATCGCTGAGATGGCAGCTTTCGTGTTTTTTTAGGGGTAATGATTGTGATTATTCTTCTCAATTATCGTTCAAGGAGGATTTGTATGGAAAATGCGTTACCTAAAAAACAAGAACAAACGCCTCAAACATCTTCTGCTGTCAACGTATTAAAAACACATGGTGAACTCATTGCTGCACTGTTGAGCGGAGTGCTGATTTTAGCCGGCTGGCTGCTGTCAAAACAGCAGGATACTGTTGTATCTATTACGCTCTTTGTATTAGCTTACGTGATAGGCGGATTTGCTAAAGCAAAAGAAGGCATTGAAGAAACGATTGAAAATAAAGAATTGAATGTCGAAATGTTAATGATTATTGCAGCCATTGGAGCGGCTGTAATTGGCTACTGGACAGAAGGTGCTATGCTTATTTTCATTTTTGCATTAAGCGGTGCATTAGAAACGTACACCATGAATAAAAGCAACCGAGAAATTAGCGCCTTGATGAATTTACAGCCGCAAGAAGCAATGCGTCTGATTGGAGATCAAGAAGAAATTGTATCCATTTCGGATTTACAAATCGGTGACTTGCTGTTAGTTAAGCCGGGTGAACGAGTGCCATCCGATGGTATTGTTGTCTCAGGTCAAACGACGATTGATCAGGCTGCTATTACAGGGGAATCTGTTCCTGTATTAAAACAGCTCGATGATGAAGTATTCGCGGGCACGGTGAATGTGAAAGGCGCCATTACCATTAAAATGACAAAGCCAAGTGCTGAGACGCTGTTTCAAAAGATCATTCAACTTGTTCAAACGGCTCAAAGTGAAAAGTCGCCTTCTCAATTGTTTATTGAACGATTTGAAGGCACATACGTAAAAATTGTTCTATCGGTTGTGGCAGTTATGCTATTTCTCCCACACTATGTGCTTGGATGGAGCTGGACCGAGACATTTTACCGTGCAATGATTCTCTTAGTTGTAGCGTCTCCTTGCGCTCTGGTTGCATCTATCACCCCTGCTTCGCTATCTGCTATTTCAAACGGAGCAAAAAAAGGAATTTTGTTCAAAGGCGGCGTGCATTTGGAAAGGTTAAGCCATTTAAGCGCAATTGCTTTTGATAAAACAGGAACGTTAACAAAAGGAAAGCCAGAAGTAACAAATGTCATTGTCCGTTCTGATATAAACGAACAGGAATTTCTTGTTAAAATCGCATCAATTGAACGTCAGTCCAATCATCCGCTTGCTCAATCTATTGTTGACTTTGTGAAAAATAAGCAGGAATTGACGCTTGTTCAGCCAGATTCGCTTGAAGACGTTCCCGGATACGGTGTCATTGGGTCTCTTCAAGGAGATACGTGGAAAATAGGAAAAGCAGATTTTGTAGGTAAAGAAGATGCAGCTGAATTTGAAAATGGGATTTCATCTACGCTTGCCAGTGAAGGAAAAACGATTGTGTACGCAAAAGACCAGCATGGTATTGTGGGATTGCTTGCGCTAAAAGACGTTGTACGAACAGAAGCTGTAGACGCTGTTAAATCTCTTAAAGAGCAGGGCATTCATACCGTCATGATTACAGGAGACAGCGAAAAAACAGCCGAAGCTATTTCAAAAGAGTGTGCAGTCGATGAATACATTGCAGAATGTTTGCCTGAAGCGAAAGTAGATAAAATTAAAGCGTTAAAAGAAAAATTCCCTACCGTTTCAATGGTGGGAGATGGCATTAACGATGCCCCTGCTCTTGCTACTGCTAACGTTGGAGTAGCCATGGGAGAAGGAACGGATGTGGCACTTGAAACAGCCGATATCGTTTTAATGAAAAATGATCTATCAAAAATTTCGGATGCAGTAGCTCTTTCCAGACGAATGAACTCAATTGTGAAACAAAACGTTATTTTTTCTATTGCCGTCATCTTTTTATTAATTTGTTCGAATTTTTTCCAAGTGCTTGATATGCCATTTGGTGTTATAGGTCACGAAGGAAGCACCATTTTAGTTATCTTAAACGGCCTTCGCTTGCTAAAATCTTAACGCAAAAAAGCCTAACGTATTTGTTAGGCTTTTTATTATGGAAATCAATGCCTTAATGGTAACCGTTTTGTCCATTTTGGCTGTTGCTTGTTTTATGCTTTGGCTGGCTCTTTTTATTTTGCTTTGTATTGCTTCCGTCTTTTTTTGTATGCTTTGTCATGATGTAAAACCTCCCTTTCACTTTGTTAGTATGCTCATATCTTGCGAATGATTTCATCCCAATTTATGACTATGAAGATTTGACTCGACGGTCGTAGAAAATAGCGTTAATTTCTCCTCCAATAACGATAATCATCCCCGATAGGTACAGCCAAATAAGCAGGATAATAATTCCGCCCAAGCTTCCATATGTAGCTGTATAGTTATTGAAATGATTTACGTAATATGCAAACAGCATCGATACCACTGTCCATCCGATCGTAGCAAAAGCCGCTCCTTTTACAACATTTCGAATCAGCAGTTTTTTATTAGGAGCAAAGTAATATAACCCCGTAAAAACAGTAAATAAAATGAGGCCGCTGATAATCCAGCGGGAAGCAGACCATAAAGCGAGAAAAGTTTCTGAAAACCCAAACGTAGACGATAAATAAAGGCCTATCATATGACCGAAAACAGGAAGTAAAAGCGCTACAATAATAACAAATATCATCGCAAAAGTAAGGAGAACTGCCATACCTCTCGCCACTAAAAAAGGCCGATTTTCTTGTACGTGATATGCTCGGTTAAATGCTCTTACGATCGCATTAATTCCATTTGAAGCAGACCACATCGTGGCAATGATACCAAAGGATAATAGCTTTTCATTATGAGAACCAATGATATGGGAAACGTTGCTTTCAATCATGTGCAGCGTTTGCTGTGGCGCTACATTTTCGACCAGGTCAAGCAGGTCTGTTGATTCTAATGGCAAAAATCCAATCAGCGTAATTAAGAAAATTAAAAAAGGAAATAGCGAGAGCAGCAGATAATAAGCCAATTCAGCTGATAAACTGGGCAGCTCATCTCGATGAATGCGGCCCATCAGTTCTTTGCCAAACCTTACGATGTTATTTATGTACATTCCAGCCATATGTGCCTCCTTATTTATTTTTGTTCATCACCATACTTCTCCACAAATGCTTCTTTTGTATCGTTTACAATTTCCATCACCTGAGGTGTTGTTTCTTTTAACTTTTCTACTTTTCCTGCTACAAATGATACATCTTCAGAAACTTGCTCGATGGTCGTACGGATGGTTTCATATTTCTCTTTGACAGTATCCGTTACAAGTTCAGGGTGCTGAATAAGAGTTGTTGTTTTGTCTTTCAGTTTTTTACTTCCTTGAATGACGGAGTTTCTTGTTTCTTTATCAAATAAAGAAACAGCTCCTCCTATAATTGCTCCAATGACAATACCTTCTACTAGCTTATTTCGTTTACCCATTTGTCGTTTCTCCTCCGTTTTTTATTTTTCAAGTATCGCTTATTCCGAAAAATGCTTCTCTATAATTTCGTCTAAAAGAGCCTTGCATCCTTCTTGAACTAAGTCATATACTTCGTCAAAATTTCCCGTGAAATAAGGATCAGGCACATCTTCAATATGTAAATCGGGCACAAAATCCAAAAGCCTTGCAATATAACCTGTTTTAGTATGTCCAGCCATCCTTCTCAGGTTTCCTACATTTTCGACATCCATTCCAATAATATAATGGAATTTAGCTACATCCTCTTGAATCACTTGTCTTGCTGTTTGCCCTTTAAAATCAATGTTGTTTTTCGTTAAAATAGATTGCGTTCCTTCATGAGGAGGATTGCCTTTGTGCCAGCCTCCTGTGCCTGCAGAATCTACGTGAATTTGTCCTTCTAGCCCTTTTTTCTTCACCATATCTTTAAAGACCGCTTCTGCCATGGGTGAACGACAAATATTTCCCAAACAAACGAATAATACGTTAATCATAGTCTCGACTCCTTTCCCTTATTACAAACATTATATACAATCATTTTTAAACTAAAAAATAGTTTTCTTTTATTTATATCGTTTTCACTCTTCTGTGGATAAGAACCTGACATAAAAGTGTTCACACGATAAAAACATGTTACAATAAAAAAAACGCAACTGGAAGGATGAACAAAGTGGATTTATCAGTAAAATCTCCAGAGAATATTAAACATATGGTCGATAGCATTAGTGAAAAACTGCGCATGCTAAATATCGGAGCAATTAAAGCTGAAGCTTTTGACGAAGAAATGTATGAAGACTTAAAGTACTTATACGATATGGTAATGAGAAAAGATTCTTTTAGCCCAAGTGAAATGCAAGCGATCGCGGAAGAATTAGGTACACTGCGTAAACAAGCTTAATGACAACTCCGTCAATGACTAATAGCCATTGACGGTTTTTTCTACATTTTTTTCTATACATGAATGCTGCGCCTTTTAGCGAGCAAATAAGAGTTAAATCGTTTACATACACATAGATGAAATATTCCCAAAAATCTTTCTTTTTTATTAGGAATTGACGTTTTTATTATTTGTCTATAGAATGTACCGAAATACCTAAAGCTCGTATAGTCTTGGAAATAGGGTCCAAGAGTTTCTACCGAACTACCGTAAATAGTTGGACTACGAGGGTTGAACATCATTCATACTGCATTTTTATTCTTCTTTATGTTCTCCCTTACATAGTCCTTCATTGTTATTCAGTTATACAATGAGAGGAGTCACATTCATGTCAAATACAAAAACAACCTTAAAAAAACAGCTTGCTGTTGCCAATAAAAAAATACCTGCAGATCTTGTAGTGAAAAACGGGAAAATTATCGATGTCTTTACGCTTTCCATCATTGAAGCCGATATTGCGATTGCTGATGGAGTGATTGTTGGAATAGGTCAATACGATGGGAATAACGTCGTGGATGCAAAAGGAAAATACATTTCTCCTACATTCATTGATGGACACGTTCACATTGAATCATCAATGGTTACACCTAAAGAGTTCTCAAAACTTCTTGTACCTAGAGGCGTGACAACTGTCGTAACGGACCCTCATGAAATTGCGAATGTGTCAGGGAAATCTGGCATTGAGTTTATGCTTCAAAACTCGGATTCCATTCCTTTAGACGTATTTGTGAACTTACCTTCAAGCGTGCCAGCAACTCCTTTTGAAAGCTCTGGAGCCGTCTTAAAAGCAACTGACTTAGCGCCATTTTTCTCTCACCCTCGCGTGCTTGGATTAGCAGAAGTGATGGATTTCCCTGCTGTGCGAGATGGCGATGACGATATGCTCGATAAATTACAAGCAGCTAACGATGTAAACGGCGTAATTGATGGGCACGGCTCGGGGCTAGATGCTACGGGCGTTAATATTTATCGTACCGCTGACATTTCAACAGATCATGAATGCGTAACAGCAGAAGAAGCAATTGAGCGTATTCAGCGCGGGATGTATGTTCTGATCCGCCAAGGTTCTGTCGCTAAAGATTTGAAACAACTATTACCTGCTGTAAATGAACGCAACGCGCGCAGATTTTTATTCTGTACCGATGACAAACACCTAGATGATTTATTAACGGAAGGTTCTATTGATTACAATGTTCGTTTTGCTATTGAACTCGGGCTGGATCCGTTAATTGCGATTCAAATGGCTTCGTTAAATGCCGCTGAATGCTACGGGTTAAAAGATAGAGGTGCGGTTGCTCCTGGTTACAAAGCGGATTTTATTCTATTAGACGACTTAACCGATATATCTGCAGCACATGTCTATCAAAACGGAGAGCTTATTGCTGAAAATGGAGAGATGCTTTCTGTTCAAGAAGAACAAATTGATCTTCCAACAGAACTAATGAATTCTGTTCATCTCAAAAATTTTTCCATTAAAAACCTTACGATACCACTTCAGCACAATCACGCTAATATTATTGAAATTAATCCAAACAGCCTGATTACAAATCATATTGTAGAAGAAGTTCAAGTGAAGCAAAACGAATTTCAGTCTTCTGTAGAAAACGATCAGCTGAAAATGGCTGTTGTTGAGCGTCATCATCTAACAGGGAATATTGGTCTTGGGATTGTAAAAGGTTTTCAGTTAAAAGACGGAGCGATTGCTACCACGATTGCTCATGATTCACATAATATCGTAGCCGTAGGAACAAATGATGAAGATTTAGCAAAAGCAATTGCGGCAATTGAAGAAATTGGCGGAGGTATTGTTATTGTAAAAGGCAATGAAGTGATTGGCTCCCTCCCTCTTTCCATTGGAGGATTAATGTCACCTCACCCTTACAATGAAGTAAACAGCTTACTTAAGCAGCTTCACGGGGCTCTTCATGAGCTTGATATTTCACAGAAATTCAACCCGCTGCTGACATTATCTTTCTTAAGCTTGCCTGTTATCCCATGTCTAAAATTAACCGACAAAGGATTATTTAACGTAAAAGAATTTAAGCATATCACCGTTCAAGCATAAAATAAAAAGGACTCTTTCGAGTCCTTTTTATTTATATCCTTTAGACGGCGCAGTTCGAGTTTTACGATTTTTATAATGACGATATCCTTCTTTTAAAAGGATAGGAAAAACAGCGACTAGAATTTTTTTTAATATACGTCCCAATTTAAGGCACTCCTTTACGTGTTCTTACTTTACTATACCCAAATTGGACAGCTAAAAACGCAAAAAAGAGCAGGTATATCCTGCTCTTTTTGTATTACTTACCGATAAATTGTTGAGTCCAGTACGTAGTATCACCTTTTACGTATCCAACACCAATTTCAGTGAAATCAGGGTTTAGAATGTTTTTGCGGTGACCGTCACTATTCATCCAAGCATTCATTACATCTTCAGGAGATTGCTGACCTTTTGCAATGTTTTCACCTGCAGTTGTATATTCAATGCCGAATTGTTTCATCATATCAAATGGTGAACCATATGTTGGTGAATTGTGGTCAAAGTACCCTTTGTCCATCATATCTTTTGATTTAGTGCGTGCAACGTCACTTAGTTTTTTGTTAAGTGTTAGAGGTTTTAAACCTTGTTTTTCACGCTCTTGGTTCACTAAATCTACGACCTTTTGTTCGAATTGACTAGCATCTTTTGTTTGTTCTGCTTTATCAGTATTTTCTGATTGTTGAGCTTTTGTGTTTTGCTGTGTTTGCTCTGGAGCTTTTGCTTCTTCACTTTTCTCTGGTGCTTGTGCTTGTTCCTGTGGAGCTGCTTCAGCTTGCTCTGGTGCTTGTGTTTCTTGTTGTGGAGCTGCTGCTTGAGCAGATTGTCCTTGAGCGTTAAATTTCTTTAATAGCTCATCTACATTTATATTTTGTGCTGCTTGAGCATCTTTAATAGTGATTTGTTTTGGAGTGTTGCAATCAGGAGCTGCTGCATTTGCTTGTCCTGCTGTTAGTAATCCTAATGATACGGCACCTGCGACAGTGGCAATACGAAACCTTTTCTTCATGTTTGAAATCCTCCTATGTGATAATAAAGTTTTTTTGTAAAACCGCAACGCATCTAAGCTTGTAGCAAGCCAATCTCGTGATGCACCCTCATTGTTGCATGAAAACTATGAAACTCGCAACGTCTTTTAAGCTACCAAAATTATACTTTCATTTATGTAAAAAATATTTCGATTGTGTTACGTGGCTTCTATCTATTGATAGTAAAAGGTTTTCATATCCTTTTAGAAACCGTTTCATCCAATGCAGTAATATAACTGTAAATTCCTCGTCAAAATCGTTACATACAAAAAAGGCGACAGCAGAGTGGTAAACCACCCTGTTATCGCCTTTTACAGAAAGTTTTACTAATATTATTTACTTATTTTAAGACATTTACTGATTCACGTACGAATGCTTCCATATCGTCTGGTGTACGGCTTGTAACTAGTTGATTACCGCATACCACCACTTCTTTATCATGGAAGTTTGCACCTGCATTTTTCAAATCAATAGCAATTGATTTGAAACCAGTTACGTCACGTCCTTTTAACGTTTCAGCATTAATTAGCAGCTGTGGTCCGTGACAGATAGCCATAACCGGTTTGCCTTCATCCATAAATGATTTTGTGAAAGCTACGACTTGATCGTCCGCACGTAAGATATCTGGTGAGAAACCTCCCGGTAAAAACAATGCGTCAAAATCTTCTGGTTTTACATCCGCAATTGCTTTATCAATTGTTAATGTTGTTTCGCCTTGTTTACCTGTTACTTCACCTGTTTTAACATCGATTTTTGTTAGCGTATGGCCTTCTTCTTCAAAGGCTTTGGCTGGATCTGTATATTCCACATCTTCAAATAAATCTGTTACTAATACTGCAATCTTCTTACTCATTCTAAGCAACTCCTTAATTGATTTGTGTACTAATGTTCTATAAATAAAATACCCGTACACTATTCTTTTAAACATAGTTTATGGGTAAAAAACTTTTCTACAATAATCAAAAACCACATTGAAGATTTTTATAAAGAAGAAATTCAAAACAAATTAAATGTCTGGAACGTCGTCTCTTCTGGAACTGGGTACACGTCTCTCCCTGCAATCACGTTCAGAATACGCTGATTGCGCTGAACGGATAAACCAAGATTTGTTGCACCAGATCCATGTGAATGTTCAATATTGGTTAACGTAAAAAAGTGGTGGTTACGAGGTTGTTTAAAGACAAGCCGGTAATCTTTTGTGACTTTAAAACGCTTGTCATCTTCCCATTCGATATCATCTTTTATTCGTTCGATGAACGGCGAAATTTTTGGCTTATAGCCCGTGGACAATATCAAACGATCCGCTTCGTATTGAAAAGAGCGTTCAGCCTTTAATTGTTTGCACTCCAGCTCATATCCATTCCCTTTTTTATGAATATCACTTACTTCAGTCGAAGCTTGAATCGTAACGGGTACTTTTCCTTTAAGTGAACGATGATAAAGTAAATCATAGATTTTCGTTAAGGTAGAAGATTCAATTCCATGACGTAAAGGATTTAAATCTTCTACCGTGCTTGTACGTTCCTCAAAAGGCAGCGAATGAAAGTAATCTACATAGTCTGGCGAAAATAACTCTTGAGCAAGCTTGGATTGATCAAGCTGAAAAAAATTAGAAGATCTTGTAAACCATGTAAGGTGGTAATGATGTTCAGTCTGTTCTTCTAGTAAATCAAGAAAAATCTCTGCAGCACTTTGCCCTGAACCAACGATCGTTACATGCTTTCCTTTTTGAATCTCTTCTTTTTTATGTAAATAGCCGCTGCTGTGTAAAATATGCTCATTAAGCTTTTCTTCAAAAGCCGGAGGTACAAGTGGAATGCTTCCTGTTCCCATTACAACGTGTTTAGCATTTACCGTTTGAATTCCCTCAGGTGTTTCTACCTTTACTTCATAATACTCTTCTTCATTTTTCGGTATCACGTCCACAACTTTTGAAGAAAAGTGGCAGGAAGATAGCTGCTCTGCTACCCATTTTGCGTATTCGTTGTATTCTTGACGCGGAATATCAAAACGATTAAAGAAAAAGAACGGATACAAGCGTTTTTGCTTATGAATATAATTTAGAAAAGAATAGGGGCTTGTTGGATCCGCAAATGTAACTAAGTCTGCTAGAAACGGAATCTGCAAGTCCGTGCCGTCAATTAACATGCCCGGATGCCATTCGAATTTCTCTTCTTTATCAAAGAAGACGGCATCAATTTCATCAATAGGCTCAGCAAGGGCCGCTAAGCCTAAATTAAAAGGTCCTATTCCTATTCCCACCATGTCATACTGCTTATTTGTCATCTTTAAACTCCCTTTCATAAAAAAAGCTAACAGTATTGTCTACTGTTAGCTTTTTACCCTTTTTCCATACATTTATGCGGAAGGAGTCATACTCATTTTCGGGCCAAACGATTCATACATGATATTTTCTTGGGAAATACCCATTTCAGCTAGGCCTTCTAACACCATTTGCGTAAATGAAGAAGATCCACAAACATAATAATATGCATGTTTATCGCCGGCATATTTAGCTAGCTCTTTTTTAGTTAAGCGACCATACGTTATATGTTCATCATGCTGGTCTGTTTGCGCTTGACTATAAAAAACGTGTTGTTCAAACTTATATGTCTCTGACAACAATTGAAGCTCTTGTTTCATTGCATGAAACTGCTCATTTTTAGCACTGTGAATAAATGTTACTTCTTGATTGTTTTCCAGTGCTTGATGAAGCATTGACATCATTGGAGTAATTCCTACACCTCCGCTGATAAATACTGATTTACTATTTTCTTTTAAGACAAAATCTCCTGCTGGAACGCTGACTTCAAGCAAGTCTCCTTCTTTCAATTGGTCATGTAAATAAGTTGACACGACCCCGTCTTCCATTTGCTTTTCTTTTTTCACCGTAATTTTATAGTATGGTTGGTTTGGATAGCCAGATAAGCTGTACTGACGAATGGATAAATACTCTTGACCAGGAATTCGTACACTGACATACTGACCTGGCAGAAAAGCAGGCAGCGCTTTTTGATCAGGTGATACTAAATAAAACGAGTACACGTCTTCTGCTTCTATTACTTTTTTATGAACCATTAGTTTTTTATAATCTTTCCATCCTTTTTCTTCGGCTTCTTCATATAATTCTTGCTCCACACTTATGAACACGTCCGCAATGGCACCGTATGCTTCTTTCCAAGCTTCCATAATCTCATCGGTCGCAGCTTCTTTTAAAACATCTTTAATTGCTTTTAATAAGAACTCTCCGACAATTGGATAGTGCTCTGCTTTTACGCCAATACTGCGGTGTTTATGAGCGATTTGCTTTACAACTGGAAGCAGCGTTTCAAGCCGATCGATGTACTGCGCAGCGGCATAAACTGTATTAGCTAACGCCATTTGCTGACGGCCTGTTTTTTGATTTGTTTGGTTGAATACATTTTTTAAAGAAGGATACTGTTCAAAAAGCATCTCATAAAAACGAGTTGTAATTGCTTGACCATGCTGTTCTAAAACAGGAACTGTACTTTTTACAATAGAAATAGTTGTTTGTTTCATAACTTTCGCCTCCGAAAGATTCATTTTTAAAAGATATATTTTTAATACATCTTTATAATACTCATACCCTACTTAAAAAGATATATTTTATATACATATTTAAAGAAATGTTCACAAATTCACCCTGTCAAAAATGAGAGCATTCTTTCTGTATTTCTTAGATATAGACATGCTATTATAGATATATCAGCTGCTGATAAGAGAAGAGGTAAAAAGATGAGGCTCACACAATATACAGATTACTCACTGCGAGTTTTATTATATTTAGGCGTTCGCGATAATAATAAACTAAGCAATATAAAAGAAATTGCTGAAGCGTATAATATTTCAAAAAACCATCTTATGAAAATCATTCACGAGCTTGGAAAACTTGGCTTAATTGAAACGATCCGAGGACGAAACGGCGGTATTCGTTTAGCTCAGCTTCCAAAAGACATTAATATTGGAAAAGTGGTACGTCAAACAGAAGAAGATTTTCATATCGTTGAATGTTTTGACCGTGAAGGAAACTTCTGCATTATTAGCCCCGTCTGTAAGTTAAAAAATGTTTTACATGAAGCCATGCAAGCCTTCATTAAGGTGTTAGATCAATATACGCTAGAAGATCTAATTCAAAATAAAGATGATTTAAACCTCCTCCTTCTATCTCAAAAAAACGAGGAATGAGTAAACTAAAATTCACTTGAAATCATTCTCGTTTTTTTAACCTTTTTCCCTTTCATCATAAAATAAAAGATGTTACAATGAGGCACGTATTGGAAAGACAAGATGTCTCCATTCGAGCAGACAATGAACCTCATTCTGTTCATCCTAAAAAATGACGAAAGGGTGTTTGAGTATGCACGTAGGAAGCAAAGGTTGGTATGTTGAGGAACTTAAGAAACGAGGAGTTCGCAACCACGAAGGCCGCAAAGTAGAAAAGTACAAAACCTATGTACTTGCTAACTTGCTTGATACACACAAAAATTAATTAACGTGTAATAAGAGAGTACAAATGCGTACTCTCTTTTTTGTTCATTTAATAAGCAGCGTCTTGATAAAAATAATTTGGTGATAATACTTTATTTTTATAAGGCTTATGAAAAATATGCATGGTAGCTGGCGAAACCGGCGGAATCAACCACGTCCAGTTCCCAGTCACTTCGCGGCCATTTTTTTGCTCTCTTTCTTCAAACAAGTGAAATTGCTGAGCAGCGGTGTGATGGTCTACAATGCTAACGCCTTCTCGTTTAAAAGAAGAAAGCACTGCAACGTTTAATTCAACAAGAGCTTTGTCCTTCCAAAGCGTCGCGTTGTAATCCATGTTCAATTCCATCATAGAAGCTATTTTGGGAAGTTGGTTATAACGATACGTATCCGCTAAATTTCGCGCCCCAATCTCAGTCCCCATGTACCATCCATTAAACGGTGCTGCGACGTAATCAATCCCTCCAATTTCTAGCTTCATATCTGAAATCATCGGGACAGCGTACCATTTTAACTGTAAGTCTTCAAATTCAGGAAGTTCTGGATGCGTAATAGCTACTTCTTTCACTAAATGTTTTGGAATATCAAAACATCGAGGCGACCCTTCGTTCACTTGCAGGACTAGAGGAAGAACATCGAAGTGAGTTTTCTCACCTTCCCACCCCAAATTTCGGCAAACCTCCGTGAACGCAACAGAATCAGGATCTCCTATCGTACCGTCTTCAGTCTCATACCCCGCATAGCGGATTAGCTGATGATTCCATATTCTAACCGGCTCTTTTGCTTTCATTTTCGGTTTAAACACCGTAATAGTAGGCCGGATTTTCCCGTCATTTGTTGCATATTCAATATGGTGAAACAGGGCGTCTCTTATCTCTTCAACTGTGTTCGCATCTCGCTTATCAAATACATTGAGCGAGTGCCAAAATAGTCGGCCGATACATTTATTGCTGTTTCTCCAAGCCATACGAGCTCCGTGCTCTAACTCTTCAAATGTATGATCATAATGTCCGAGTGACATAATTTGCTGATGGATTTCTTTTAACCGCTTGTTTTTATCCGCTTCGCTTTTTTCAAGTTCAGCGTAACACGTCTCTATAAATACACGTGCTTGTTCAAATAATTCTTCTTGCTTCAACGTTTGTTCCCCCCTAGAAGAACAGATTTCATTCTTTTCGTTCAAGAAAAGCAAGTTTCAGTATACCATTCTCATAGCGGAAACGCGCATCATAATGCTTTAATAGCCTCTTTCAATATTAACCAAGTTAGAAGGCAATCCGCCTTGCTCAACTTTTTGCAGCGTTTCAACAAAGCACCTGACGGCTTCTTCAGGCGTAGTCACCGCTGAAATATGAGGTGTTATGATGATGTTTGAATGATCCCACCAAGACGATTCTTTCGTTAACGGCTCATGCTCAAACACGTCTATGTATGCTTTTCGAATACGTTTTTGCTCAATAGCCTCTACTAACGCATTTTCATCTACAGTTGCTCCTCGTCCAACATTTATAAAGTATGCACTTTCAACTACATTCATCCATTTTGGATCAAAGTAGCTTTTTGTTTCATGTGTTAGCGGCATTGTACTAATAATCCAATCGGCTTCTTTTAGCAATTCTTTTTCCTTCGAAATCGAGACCACTTGATCAAATGACGGCTTTTCATTTCCACTTTTAGATACACCCATTACTCGTACACCAAAAGATTTTAAAACGGCTGCAAGACGCCCGCCGATTTCACCTGTTCCGTAAATTATGACCGTTTGAGTAGAAAGCTGCTTAGGCTCTATCACTTTCCACTGCTTTTGTTTTTGCTGATGCTGAAACTGTGCGTGGTGCTGAAGTTCAGCTAGCATATAGCTAAGACAATATTCACTGATTCGCTGACCGAATGAACAAACCGTACGTGTTAACATCACACTCTTTTTCCAATTACCGCTTTCTAAGAACCGATCGACTCCTGCGCCGAGAGAATGAATCCATTTAAAGCTATGGTCTTCAAAGCAATTCGTTGGACCGAAGGATAAAAGCGCGTCAGCCCAGTTTAAATCTTCAATTGTCACGTCTTGCTCTTCCATAAATCGAAACGTCTGAGGCAGCTGCTTTTGTTTGATTATCTCCTCCAGCTCTTTATGCATTCTTCCTGCCACTAGTATCGTATGAATGTTCATTTCTTTTCCCCCTGCCTTTTTATTCTTTTATATACTTTATTTGAATGATTCGATATAACCGTCCCTTCGTCATGAAGGATTTTCTACATTGATATATATAGTATGAATGAAGTGAAAGGAAGACGCGAGTGAATTTTATATGACTTTCAAGGCTGGAAAACTCATATGGATTTATGTATATAAGTTCGCTATAATCGTTATGAATCAATTTGTTTATAACGAAACGTACGATAGATATTTTAAAAGAAAAGGTGTGTCAGCATGAGTGTATTAAACGTAAAAAATCTAAGCCATGGTTTTGGTGACCGTGCGATTTTTAACGATGTATCATTTCGATTGTTAAAAGGTGAACACGTCGGCTTAATTGGAGCAAACGGCGAAGGTAAATCAACATTTATGAACATCATTACAGGCAAGCTAGAACCGGATGCTGGAAAAGTAGAATGGTCTAAAAAAGTGCGCGTTGGCTATTTAGATCAGCACACAGCATTAGAGCGCGGCCTTTCTATTCGTGATGTACTAAAAAGTGCTTTTCAATACTTATTTGATTTAGAAGCTCAAATGAATGGCCTCTACGAGAAAATGGCGGAGGTATCACCAGAAGAACTCGAAAAACTATTAGAAGAAGTCGGTACGCTTCAAGACCTCTTAACAAACAATGACTTTTATGTTATCGATGCGAAAGTCGAAGAAATTGCACGCGGATTAGGATTAGAAGATATCGGCTTAGATCGCGATGTACAGGATTTAAGCGGCGGACAGCGTACGAAAGTATTATTAGCCAAACTGCTGCTTGAAAAACCAGAAATTCTTTTACTTGATGAGCCTACAAACTACTTGGATGAACAGCATATTGAGTGGCTGCGACGCTACTTGCAAGAATATGAAAATGCCTTTATTTTAATTTCTCACGATCTTCCATTTTTAAATAGCGTGATCAATTTAATTTATCATATGGAAAACCAAGAGTTAAATCGCTATGTAGGAGACTACGACGATTTTATGAAAGTATATGAGATGAAAAAACAGCAGCTTGAAGCAGCGTATAAAAAACAACAGCAAGAAATGGCAGATTTAAAAGATTTCGTAGCGAGAAACAAAGCCCGTGTGTCGACACGAAATATGGCCATGTCCCGTCAAAAAAAGCTCGATAAAATGGAAGTAATTGAACTAGCTCAGGAGCGTCCAAAACCAGAGTTTAACTTTAAGGGTGCTCGTACTTCAAGCAAATTAATTTTTGAAACATCTGATTTAGTCATTGGATACGAAGAGCCGCTTTCTAAGCCACTGAATTTAAAAATGGAGCGAGGTCAAAAGATTGCCCTTGTAGGAGCAAATGGAATCGGGAAAACAACTCTTTTAAAAAGTATTTTAGGAGAAATCAAACCGATTTCAGGCTCTGTAGAAAAAGGAGATTACCAGCATATTGGCTATTTTGAACAAGAAATCAAAACCGCTAATTACAATACGTGTATTGAAGAAGTATGGAATGAGTTTTCTCACTTTACCCAATACGAGATTCGCGCAGCTTTAGCTAAATGCGGCTTAACAACAAAACATATTGAAAGTAAAGTAGAAGTTCTAAGCGGTGGAGAAAAAGCAAAAGTTCGTCTATGTAAGCTAATTAACAATGAAACCAACATTCTTGTACTGGATGAGCCTACAAACCACTTAGATGTAGATGCGAAAGATGAATTAAAACGAGCTTTAAAAGAATACAAAGGAAGTATCTTAATTATTTGCCACGAACCTGAATTTTATCAAGATGTTGTCACAGACGTGTGGAACTGCGAATCTTGGACGACTAAATTATTTTAAAAAAACGGGTTAAAAGAGGCATATCTTTTAGAAAAAGTGGGAATGATAAGATTAAGTTCCCCCCCTTTGTGTGAGTAGCCATTTTTTAAATGGTTACTTTTTTTATGTATAGTCCTTTAAGAAAATGGCTATATTGTATCTATACTCCCTAAACCCAAAAAGGCCGCTGCAGCGATGCAGCGGTCTTTTCGTTGTCATGGCTTCATCTGTAGCCAGCTATCAAAATGATGAACAGCTATACTGCTTGGAGGATTTTCAGCTTGACACTCCGTAAGCAACATATCCAGCTCTTGCATCATCTTTTCTTCTCCTTTAGCAGAAAAAGAAATGTATTCTCCTTCATCTGAAGCCATCGTTTCCACCCCTATTTCAATCGGAGTAGATAGTACACGTCCCCACTTGCGTTCATTTTCTGTTATTTCAGCAATACCGTTTTCTTTATCTGCGTGGTTTCGGTACGCCATAATTGTGACTTCATCAGCGTACTGAATAATCCACCGCCCCAGCAAACCGGAACCGTTGCTATTTTTGAATGGAACTTCGTCAAACCAAAACGGTATATCTACAGCAAGCGGCAAGTGTAACTCATGAGACTGTACAGCGGCTTGAGAAATAACATATTGATACTGCAGAATACTTTTCGCTCGATTATTTTCCCAACTTTTATACAAATAAGGCTCTACATCCAAATGAACCCCTAAAAATTGCTGTGGCTCGTCTGCTTGTGCTTGGTAAGCTGTTATCCAATTAAAAAATGCTTCCTGCTCTTCTATACCAGAAGGCCCTATCCAATAAGGAGCGCCGTCAAGTGCGTAAACACTTATGCCCTGGGCTTGTGCTTGTTGGATAAAATGCCGATATACGGAAGGTGAAAGATGAGTATCAATTTGTAAATAAACGTTTGTCACCTTTTTTTCTTGAAGCTTTTCGAGGATAGCTTCTTGGTTCAGCATCCATTTCTTTGTATCCCACACCCACGTCGACAGCGGTATATTTATCTCTGCATTCACCTTTGATCCACATCCTATTCCTTTCCCCATATTAAACAGCCATATAACCACCAGAAAAATAAGAACGCACTTGCTTTTCACACTCTTTTTCCTCCTTTATACGAGCCAGAACTCATATAAAGAGAGTCTGACAGCTTGGCACAACTTTATGCTGAATTTCCCCCTTAAATCTGTAGCTTTTAGCAAACTCCTCCTTATCAATTTTTTGCAGCTTAATCTCTATATGTTCTATCGGTTGCTTGATTTATTTCTCTATATCTTTCTTATTAAATAAATATGCCTGTTTTGGATGGTTTGGCTGATTTGGATATTTCAACTGTAATTGTCCTTTTCGTAATAGCTTTGTTAAATAATTATTACGTACTCCATCCGGCGTTCTTTCTAGTAAATAAGCAAACTCTTTAAGCATGAGCGGTTTTTCTTTACATAACTCAAGAATAATATGTTCCATCTGATTCGGCGAAAGCCGTTTTTTTTCACGAGCCAGCGCTGCAATATCCCATAGCTTCGTATCAATATTCTCTACATTTACCAAATTAGAAGAATCCTCTTCTTGCTCATTATTATAGGAGTTGTGGTTATTAATATAGGAGTTAACATCGTTATTATATAAGTTACTCTCATTATTATAGCAGTTATCTTCCTTATTAAAGGAGTTAACATCGTTATTATATGACTTAAACTCCTCTATTAATCCTTTATTATAGGAGTAATTATTTTTATTATAGGAGTCAATTTCGACATTGTTTTCAGGTGTATTTTGATATTTTTCGACATCTTTAAAATTATTTCCCGAATCAGTTGCAGACGTATGATAAGTGTCTTTTTCAGAAGAACTTACCTGTCTTTCTTGAGTGGACAAAGATAACGTGACCACTGTACGATGCATAGAAACATCTTGATCAATAGCTGGCGTTTTATAATGATGCAGGCTCCAATTTTGCTTTACTTTTTTCAAACCAGAGCCCGAACGTTCACATAGTCCTAGTAAACTGAATAGCTTAACGATATTTGGATTTCGAAGCTGACTAACGGTATTGCTAAAAACTGAATCTGTAGGTACTAACAAAAGACCTGGATTAGAAAAAACGTAATGAGAAGGTTGCTTTTCTAAAATAACGCCGCCCTCGCCATTATAATCTGCATGAATAAGCATATTAATCAAAACTTCTGTTAAAGAGGAAGCGATTGACGGCTGAGGTTCGCTATTACGAACAATTTCATGAATATGAAAATAAAAATCAAAAATATTTCCTGACCACGTCCCGTCTTGAGAGGTAAAGCGCTCTGTCCATTCTTCGTTCCCTTTACTTTCCCGGTATTCTAAAAAGTATTGTGGTAAAACTTCTGTGATAATCCGTTCTTCACTGAATAAAAGCAGGCCTGCGAGTGTGACTCCTTCTTTATGGGTATCTCTAACCTTTCCCCAAGCTCCTACCTTGTATAAAAACTCCTTTGTTTCAAGCGCATTCCAAGGATGAGCTGGTTTTACTTCAGCAAACCGATCCCGATAGCTTTTGATCGTATCAAAATTTAATTCGTTTAATCCATAGTGCTCTAGGATGAGATTATCTTGTAACATATTCAACTCTCCTATTATCTTTGTATATTTATTTAACAGCGCGAATATGCTGTTTCTTACCTCTTGTTACTAACGTACTAACTTTATTTATCTAGATGCCATCAGCACCCCAAAGTCCAGTCCGTAGATTGTACTTCTGTTATGCAATTTCTTCTAAAACGATATATACATCTTATCTATTCTATCATTTTTTCTTTATTCTCTCCTTCATTTTTCAATCTTCAAAACAGTCGAGTTTATTGTGTAAAAGCTGTGGATATTCACCTTTATCCACAGCTTTTACACAGACTACAAACCCTTTTCTAGCTGTTTTAATATAAATTTGTTATAATACCCTTCATAACAACGGATTAAGTGAGGGATTACGTATGGAAAAAGCTACATTTGCAGGTGGATGTTTCTGGTGTATGGTTACACCTTTTGAAGAGCTAGAAGGTATTCACGGCATTGTATCAGGATATATGGGGGGAACTGTGGATAACCCTACTTATGAGCAAGTAAAATCTGGAACAAGCGGTTACTACGAAGTGGTTCAAATCACATTTGACCCCGAAGTGTTTCCGTATAAACGTTTATTAGATCTTTATTGGCCGCAAATTGATCCAACAGATAACGGAGGTCAATTTCAAGATCGCGGCTCGCAATATCGAACAGCAATTTTTTACCATAACGACAGCCAAAAACAAGCAGCTGAAGAGACGAAGCTAGAGGTCGCAGAAAGCGGACGTTTTAAAAAACCAATCGTAACAAGCATTCTTCCTGCCTCTACGTTTTATGAAGCCGAAGAGTATCACCAAGATTTTCACAAGAAAAATCCAAAGCATTATAAAGAAGACCGCGCTAAGTCTGGTCGAGATGAATTTATTGAAACGAACTGGAAATAATTCTTGTGTTCAAAACAAAGCCGCATAGCGTTTGCTATGCGGCTTTGTTTTACCAATTATCTGTATAAGTCGTTGTTGTTGACGGCACGCTCCAATATTGCTGCGAAGGCTGCCATGCTTTTAACGATCCATCAGCTCTCTTCACAATTGCTTTAAATTGAACATTTTGACTCGCAGGAAAATGGACGGTGCCTCTCCAATCAGCTGTAGATGAATTATATGTTAATTTAATTGGATAAATGGACGTATCCCACTGACCTAGCTCAGCTCTGTCTCCAACAATATAAACCGTTTCTCCTAATGCAGTTGGCGCATTTTTTACTACAACCGTTTGCGCAAGTGGTGTAACGCCCAACGTATTTTTAAATTGCCCCATCAGCGTATCATTGTTAATAACATCGTAGAAACGAAGCAAAGTAAATCCTGCAAAATTATAGTTAAAGGCCATTTCAGCTGCTTTTTTATATTGATCTTCACTGCCTATAGTTAAAGCATTTTCCCCGTTTAAAACAACTCCTTTTGCATTCGCAATACCTGCTACCTGGCGTACAAGCGTCTTTGGCATAGAATATTCCGGATAATTTCCGCTGTCCGTCATTTCTAAGCACGTAAACGTTATATCTAATTTAGCTATTTTAAACGCATCTAAAAGCGCGTTGTAATCATTATATCCAGCAGGTTTTTCTGCAGCATGAGGAATCGTGGGATTGTTATACTGCCAATGAATTCCTGCCACTTTTGCACCGATTGGTACGTTAAAGGTGGAATCAAAAGCCTGATGAGCTAACTGTCCAATACGTTTTGTATGATCTTCCAAAGCTCCTTGATACCATGCTAAGAAATCTTTTCCATAAGCTGTTGAATAACCATCTTTTAAGAACTGATAGCCATCTGATGGTGGTAAAATTTGCGATGCAGACGTTAAATTGGTTCCCCATGCTTGATTAATGCCGGCGAGTGAACCGTATTTAGTCAAAGCATATGATTGAAACTTGCTTTTGGCGAAGTTCGTATACACTTGAAATTTCCCTCTAGACGGATAGCCGGTTCCGTCTGCTGCTGTATAAGACGGATAACGAATTTCACCTGCAGGGCCTCCTGATAAATAGATTTTAGCAATCACGTCTTTATAAGGTGCTAACGCTTGCGCAAATGCAGTGTAGAGCTCTCCGTATTGCTTAGAAATAACGTCCGTTGCAAGCGGGCTTAGCGTTTCTTTATTTGTCGTACCTGTTTCAGATTCAAAGTAAAGGCTGTCATCACTTTTTAAGTTCCATACCCAAGATGGAAGCGGAACGTTACAATCATCTCCTACATTGCCTCCACACTGATGAGTAGAAATAATAGGAACGATCTTTATACCTGCATTACGAGCTGCTTGAGCAAAGCGCTGCGCATAGGAAAAATCGAACTGCTGATCGCCGTTTTTCTCCATATCTCCCCACCAGAAGTCTACTGTCACTGCATAAAATCCATTTTGTTTCGCTTTGCGTAAATCGTTCTCAAACGCTTCCCATGTTGTATAGTCTGTTACCTTTTTTAAAGGCGCCATTAAATAGGTTTTGTAACCTGGATTCATTGATTTTCCATCTACGGCAGCCGCTCCGTTAATTGGACTCAAAATGAAAGCGTTAACAAAAATAAACATCAAAACGAAAGCCAACCCTTTTTTACATAGCTGTTTCATATCTTCCCTCCATTTTTTCAAAATCACCTATAGGTATTCGGCGGATTTTAGTTTTTTCCTTTTTCTTTTATAAAAAAAGACGCCCCGCCAGGACGCCTTCTTCATTAGTTCCAAATCTCATTCACCCATTCAGGATGGTCAATAAAAGGATTGCGGTTATGCTGATAGTCTGAATAAATAATGTCATTTCTACGTCGTTCTCGATCATCTACTGGGTCTTGGGCATTCCATTGAAGAAGCACAGATAATTTCCCGTGATAAGGAGCAGTGCCATTATTCACTGTGTTGTTAAGTTCTAAGTCAGGCTCATCACTTACATCGCCTTCATAGCGCACGGCCATATAAAACAACATACGAGCCACGTCGCCTTTTACTTCATCTCGAGGTTCCCATGAATCACTGTCAAAATAATTTCCGAGTGCTTCGCTATGTTCCGTCCCTCCGTTATCAAAATCTAAGTTTCCTCTCGTACTGTTTACAGATACATCGGTTGGACGTAAGTGATGAAGATCTGTTCCAGGTCCCATAGCTGTTCCAAAATCCCCGTGAGACTTTGCCCAGACGTGCTCACGGTTCCAATCGTCCACTCCGCCTCCATTTGTACTCTTAGCCTGTGAACGCCCTGTGTAGAGCAAAATAACGTTATTTGCGTTAGCTGGATCTTCATCCGTTTTCTTTAAAGCTTCCCATACGGCTGAATACGACAGTTCTGTGTGATGATCAATAATGTTATGAAGCTCTGTCTTTAAGCTGTTTCCTGTTTTTTCAGCTGCAGTACGATAGTAGTCTTCTACTGGAACGGTTGGCTCTGTGGGATCTGGAGCCGGATCAGTTCCTCCTGTTTCTGTACTGATAGAAGTAACTGATTTTATTCCTGGGTGTGAAAAATAAGGAGTGAGTGTGCCCGTAACAGTAAGACTTTTCCCTCTTAACTCCGAGTGACTTTGAAGTCCAAATGTACTTCGCAAATTTGAAGGAATTTGAACGTACACCATCTTGTCTGTATTGGTTTCATTTGAGCTGTCAGCAAGAGCAAGTGCATAATCGTTTGGGTAATTGTTCGTAATAACTGTAGATGTGCCTGTAGGTTGACCTACTACATATCCTTTGACCGTTTGTACACTATTGTTTTGATTCTCAAGAGCTTGTGCAACAGATAAAAATGCGGCTGCTTGACTAACAGGAGTTAAGCTCACTAAAAGAACAAAAACAAGCAGGGATATTGCCCATGTTTTTTTACACAGAGCGTATAATTTCACTTTTTTATTCCTCCTATATGATAGGTTTGAAAACTAGTTTTCTTCTACCTCTTTATATTATTTTTTCACTGTGAATTCCCTGCCTCTTTTTTGTTAAGTTTTATAGTGAAAAAGATGTATTCTTCTTTACAGTGACGGCCACTTTATGCGAAGGGTTATATTTTTAAAAGTCCACATTGGAAAAAGCATTATGTGTCTTTCTTTATATATGGTATAATCAACCGAATCGTAAAAGAGCTTATACCATTTCAGAAAATGAAATGATTTAAATAGAAATGAGGATTGTGTATGCTTAGTTTTGACGAAAAATTAGCTATTATTTCATCGTTTCCAGAGCTGCATCGAAAAGATGTATCTTTAGGACGCGTGAATTTTCATTATGAAGAAAGCGTGTACGATAAAACGGTTGTTGTGCATCATCTGCATCCTAACGGAAATGGATTTGTATATGGAGGGTTTTTAAAAGGATATGAAACAAATGACAAAGGTCTTGTAAATATCCGTGATTATACAGAAGAAGAGCTTCGCTCAATTATTGAAGCTTCTATTGAATCTTTGTCAACCCTTCCTGATACAGCTAGAGAAGAAGCTATTGTAGGGAATGGAAATGAACAGCGCTGGAACGGCCCAGACAATGCAACGCTTTTACTTGTTCATGAAGATGATCTGTGGAATGTTTATTCTGGCTTGAATTTAGAGGCAGCATTTCTATCTTACGAAGAAGCAGAAGATTATTTGTTTGAAGAAGGCTTCCGCCGCCTATAAGCTTGCGTCTATACGCAAAAACCTCGCTGTTGATTAACAGCGAGGTTTTTTCATTTTTTCACAGAAGGCTGAGGGCTAATGCGCGGTATTAAAACCGCAAATAATACAACAACCCCCACACCAATCAATAATAAATAAAACCATTGTAGGTCTGATGACTTTTCAGAAGCAGTTTGTTCTGTTCGATCTTTCTTGTAGGAAGTGTTTTTAGAAGAAAACAAGTTATATTCTTTTGCTTTCGCAGAAATCGTATTATCTTCAGCTGATGCGTTCGCAAAAAGACTTTCTTTTAAGCTCTCTTTCTCTACATCTTCCTCTTTTTCAAATGTAAGATCCTTTATTTCCTCCGGAATATTTCCTACTTCTTTTTTATTTTCTAGCAAAGATTCGGGGTCCAAGTTAATCGGATCATCCTTATATACATTTGGTTTAATCTCTTCAACGTTTCCGTCATCAGCTTCAGCCGCTGCTGCTATAGGGAAATAAAGAAGTGAAAAAATAAGAACAATACTTCCAATCTTCTTATTAAGCACTATAGGTTTCATCATTTTCAACCTCTTTAGTCGTCTTTAAAGCACGAATAATAGATGGCAGAACACTTAAAACGGCAGTCATTCCCAGTAATACAATAAGCGCCTGTCCAAACAGAGACTGCGTATCATATTGAATTGACATATATACTTTAGATACTGGATCTTCGTAATTAAAGTTTGGCATAGATAAGTTAAGAAGCGGGGTAATATAAAATAAAATCAACCCTACTGTCGTCACCCATCCAGCGAAGCTTCCTAATAAGAAAGCAATACGTACGAGTGTAGATGTAGCAAGCAATAAGACGATCGTAAAGATTGACCATTCCATTGCCCGGTCTCCCGATAACGAATAAATATTAAGGCTAAAGATACTTACCATTAACCCTACAATCAAATTCAATAACCCAAACAGCGTACCTTTCACAAGCATAGGTGCATGTCGGTAGTATTGACTGAAATAGCCAATTAGTAAGCTGCTGATTAAGATAATAACCAAAATGACAACTGGTGGAACCTCTTTTACTTTTTCAGCCGGCACTTCACCGCTTACTTGAAGAGGATTAGCTAAATAATGATAAACGTAATCATTATTCTGTCCATCTATTAATGTATTATTTAACAAACGGTATACCTGGCCGCGAACCAACTTCGTTGAATCCACGTTTTGGGCCCACTTGCTGTTAAGCGTGTCAGCTTTATCCTGGACTTCATTTACACGCTTCTGCAATTCATCTGTGTATGTGACAACATTTGCTTGTCTTTCACCTAAAGATGAAATGAGTTCGTTCATTCCCTTCAACTCTTGACCCATACTTTGCTGCAACGTCATTAAGCCCGTTACGTCCGGAGCTTCTTTCTTTTCTAATGCTTGATCTTCACCTGCGCTAGATTGAAGCTCTTGATTCATTGCATTTGCTTTTTCTTGAATAGCTGATAGCTCTTCCATAATAGATGCTTGTTCAGCATCAACTGTTTGTCCATATTGATCAGCAAAATCTTGCACTGAACTTTGGAACTGTGCTAACTCTTCTTTTGTTAGAGACAGGTTTTGTTGGATTTGCTTACGTGCATCTTGAGAAGAGACGGTGCCAGCTAACGCCTGCTGCAAACTTCCTTTAATAGAGTCATTGTTAAGGACGCTGTTCTGTATGTCTGTATTTCCTACCTGAGCTAAAGTCAAATCATACTGCGATAAATCACCGTAGTACTTTAGCAGATCTTCTGCACTGCTGCTTTGAATCTTACCTGAGAATGTATTGCTCAACTTTTCCTTGCGAGAAGCTGAAAGGTTTGGAGAAGATAAAATTTTATCTTCTTTGTTTGTAATCATCGTAATGAGATTGTCTACATTCACACTACCTTTAGAAGGCTTTTTGCCGTCTTCTTTCAACTTTTCATTCTCTTTTTTTAATCGTTCATTTTCTTCTTGAAGCTTAGCAATTTGACTGCTCGACGACTTGGTCGCTTCTTCTAAGTCTTTCTCTGCTTTGTTTTTCTGTGCTGTCAAAGACTTAACGTCTGCTTCCAAACTGGCAATTTTCTGCTTCAGCTCATCCGTATTTTCTCCTGAAGCTTCCGGCTGAACTGTTACATTTTGCAGTTCATCTTTGACTGCTTGTACCTGTGTTTTCAGATTAGCCACTTTTTCAAGCGCACTTTTCACAGCATTGGATGTACCTGATGCATCGGATGTGTCCGGTGTTTCAGGCGTTTCAGGCGTTTCCGTTCCCTCAGATGTCTCAGGTACTTCAGGCGCTTCAGGTGTTTCGTTCACCATTCCTTGGAGCTGCTGTTCTAAGTCTTCAAGCCCTTTTGATATATCATCAAGCTTTGCTGTTTGCTGAGATAAATCCACTTTAATTGGTTCCGACGTTCCTTCACCTTGACCGGAATCTGGCTGAGTTCCATCATCTTCTCCAGGATCCGTTGGCGTCTCTCCACCTTGATTCGGATCTGGCTGAGTTCCGTCACCTTCCCCAGGGTCCGTTGGCGTCTCTCCACCTTGATTCGGATCTGGCTGAGCTTCGCCGTCTTCTCCTGGATCCGTTGAGCCTCCGCCACCCTCATTTGATGAAGCTGCCTCTAGCTGCGCACGAAGCGGCTTTAGCTTACTTTCAATTTGATTTAGGGTTGTTTGCTCAGACTGCTGTTTATATGAACTGACTATTTGGCCGTTCAAATCTTGCAGAGCTTTTTCTTGTTCACTGACGTTATCCGCTTGTTGGTCTCCAAGTTCTCCGACGGCTTTTTGATTTTGATCCAACTGCTGTTGAATGGAAGATAAGCCACTAAACACTTGATTGGCCTGCTCATTAAAACTTTGCTTAGAGCTTGGCTGATTAGATTCAAGGGAAGACAGCCCTTCTTGAATCGCAGTGACGCTTTGAGCCTGCGTTTTTTCAAGCATTTGTTTCTGTGTTTCTTGATATGTTTGATATTGATTTACATATTCAATAAAGCTGTTTAAATTCTTTTCAACCTGTTCTACGTCGCCTTGTCTGTCACTCGAACCTTTTTCCGCTTTATTTACATTATCTTGGATTTGCTGAAGAATTTTCTTTTGATCATTTAATTCACCTGCTAAATCTTTTGAATTCGGTTTATAAAAAGCGACCATTGTTTTTTGAAAGGCTATTTCTTTATTTAGAATTTTATCGAACTGTCCGCGTACCTTATCCACTTCCTGTGATACATAACTCCAGTACAAAGAGGACATTTCATTATTAACCTTTGTAGTAGCATCTTCTAATTCCCCTACTACTTTTTCCTTATTAACTGCGTTAAGCTGACTTTGAACTTTGTATTCCAAAGTAGCTTTTTCTGGCTTTTTTTCCTGATACGATAAAATATTTTGTGAGAAGGTCGAGGGAATATAGATAACCGCATCATATTTTCCATTCTGTAAACCGCTTGTAGCTGCGCTTCGTCCAAGCACGGTCCATTGATAATCCGACCCCTCCTGTAAAAGAGGAGTCACTTTTTCTCCAAACTCTATCGCTTTTTCACTATTTTCTTTTACTCCATTATCTTCGTTAACCACCGCAATCGTTCTTGTTGAGTTTTCTGTGACTTGCAGCGGGTTGTCTCCAATATACTGGAAAAAGAAAGAAGGAAGAGCCAAAATTAAAACAACAGCTAATATGACTTTAAGTGTATACTTACGCTGTTCGGTCATGTTAAGATCTTCCTTTCACTTACACATAGCGGGATTTGAATTCTTGTTTCTTTTCCACTTTTAATATAATAACCGAAGCCAGGGTTAATGTCGGCTTCTTTTCGGTCATAAGGAAGTGTAAATAAGCTTTGCTCTGTTTTCTTCATCAGCAACACAGCTTGGCTAATTTGCTTCACTTCTGTTGTTAACGCGTCAAATCCTTTTGAAAACTCATTGTTGTTCCCTGCAACAATCAAGTTAAAGCCCAGGTGACTATAATTTTTCATCAATTTTGTAATACGATCCTGCAGGACGCTATCTAAGTTTTGCTGGAATCGTACAAATCCGTCTACTACAAGCATGATCGGGGCAAATGAAAGACTGTGTACCGTTCCTTCCTGCACTGCTTCCAAATACTTAATTTCACGTCGCTGCAATCGTTCTTCAGTTAAATCAAGCCAGTCGATAATCTGTTCTTTTGTTTCCATGTACACAACTTGCTCTTCAGCTGCATAGCTTGATAAACCGCGGTCAACCGAATCAAATAGTCCGATTTGCTTCACGCCTTGTTCAAGCGCTGTTTGCAGTATGACCTTCACTACATTTGTCTTTCCTTTTTGCGTCTGCCCCATGACGATGCAATGCTTATTTTTCGTAAAGTTCATATGCACCGGTCGAACAAACTCTTCATCTAATCCAAGAGGAATGACTCCTTTTTCCCTAATAACCCTTCTGTCCGTCATAAACTCGACAAGTACAAGTTTCGATGACAGCATTGGTACAGGCTCCGGAACAATAGCATCAGCATATTGATTCTTTAATCGTTGAATATGCAGCTTAACTGCATCAAAGATTTCAAAATCATCTTTTCCTTCCGCAGGTAAAAACAGCTGCGCAAAATAAGGTTGATCCGTTTTAATAATAGCCCGGCCTGGAATAGACTCTAGCGCATACGGCGTACGTCCTAAAATAGAATACGCTTCTGAATGATCCATTAAATAATGAACAACTTTCGTTTTCAAGTTATTCATAAGCGACTGACGAATAGAATTCACGCGCGTCGCGGTAAAGATCATATAAATTCCTAAAGACTGACCGTCACGCACGAGCTGTGTGAACTGCATTTCTAGATCTTGCATTTCTTCTTTGACAAGATCAAAATTATCAATCGTGATAAAAATTAGAGGAAGCTCTTCTGAACTTAGAGCATTATACATTTTGATATTGCTAACTTCCCGCTGTTGAAATAACTGCTTTCGCCTTGCGATTTCTTGTTTGATAATCGTCATGAATTTTTCAATTTTACGCATTTGATCCATTAAGAAATAATCCGCCGTATGAGGCAGCTGACGAAGCGGCAGCAGCGTGCCGTTTCCAAAGTCAAAAATGTAATAATGAAGCTGCTCCGGGCTCTTTCTTTCAGCTAGATTAAGAAGCAACATCATGACTGTAAACGATTTACCGTATCCTGACGAACCAAATATACCAATGTTTCCATCGTCCATCAGCTGATAGTTGTATACCGTTTGACTTTGCTTTTCCGGTTCATCAATCAAGCCAATTGGGAATACGCCGTCTCGCTTCTCTGTGTACTCACTGCGAAGCAATCTCTCTTTAAGAGGCGGCAGCCATGGACTATTTAATTTTTTGATAGCTAGTTCCTGCTGCGTTTTTTCAATTTTTTGCACCACAACATCAATTTCTGCTTCCGCTTGTTTAGATGAAGTCTGCTGAGTAGATACATCAGATAAAGGAATCAACCCGAGATCTGTGACAATGGCGACTTCATCTTCCGCCCCATACGTATCTTCCATGTACGGCGCGCCGCTCCAAGCTGACTGAAACAGTTCATACACTTCATTATTTCCAACCTGCAGATAGCCTCGACCCGTCACCGTAATAGAAGCAGCGTCCGCATTTTTTAAGATTTCTTTACTGTCAGCGGCATCTTGGACTTTTAAAGCTACTTTAAAGCGCGCATTACTCCAAATTTGATCGTCAATAACACCGCCTGGCTTTTGCGTCGCTAAAATTAAATGAACGCCCAGACTACGTCCAATGCGCGCCGCGCTGACTAATTCCCGAATGAACTCTGGTTCTTCACTTTTTAACTCGGCAAATTCATCCGAGATTAAGAATAAATGAGGCAGAGGTTCTTCTGCCATACCTTGCTTATATAAATCTGTATAATCATTAATGTGATTGACTTCATATCTATCAAACAAGCGCTGGCGTCGCTTTAATTCACTTTTAATAGAAGCTAGGGCTCTTGTACTAAAATTCTTACTTCCTTCAATGTTTGTAATAGTTCCAAGCAGATGAGGCATATTTTTAAACGGCTGAGCCATTCCTCCGCCCTTATAGTCAATCAATAAAAACGCGACTTCATGGGGGTGGAAATTCACCGCTAGAGAAAGAATGTACGTTTGTAAGAATTCACTTTTCCCTGACCCCGTCGTACCTGCAAGTAATCCATGAGGGCCGTGAGCTTTTTCATGAAGATTTAGTTCAACAATATCTTCTTTTCCTTTTAAACCAATGGGAACTGCTAGCGACTTAGCTGATTCATTGCTTTGCCACCTTTGCACGATATCCAACTCACCAATTTCTCTTGCTTTAAATAATTCTAAGAATGAAACGCTATTTGGAATTGAGTTGGTCATACCAACTTGGTGATCCAATGTCCGCAGCATCCTTGCAAATCTTTCATTATAATCAAGCGTGTGTTTATCAAGCTGAAATGGAATATTCACAGCTTTTTGCTTTTGAATTAATATATCCCCCTCGGATTCGTTAATATAACGGACGAGTGTATGAACATGCTCCGTTAAGCTTTCCTTTGTCTCTGCCGCAAATATCGCAGAAAACCCAAGGTGAGGGTGATATCCTTCTAAATACTCTAAGATAACGTGATCTGCAATTAACTGCTGATTCGTAATAATAAAAACAAAGTGAGGCAAGAAAACCCCTTCTCCTTTTGCTTCATCTAAATCGCGTTCTCTCAGCATTTCATAAATAGAAGATAAAAGCTGATCTCTCGTTTGTTCATTATAGATGAAACCTTTCGCAAAAGAATGCGGAAGCTGAAAATGAGGAAGCCATTTCATCCATTCCCACTCTTTATATTCTTCTTCATCAAAAATGAATACGAATCTTACGTCATGATAACTGTGGGAAAATGCCAGCTGTCCTACAAGCTGATGCAGTTCATTCTTCACCGTTTTCATCTTTCCTACCAGACCGATAGAGCCTAAACCTAAATGAGCGGTAACAGGGGCATTTTTCACTTCTCGATAGACCTTTTCCATGTGCTGAGACTGCTCAAGCAAATCATCAATTTCTCGATTAGCCATATCTCCGCTATTCAAAGAAATTTGGTAGCTTCCCGGAACTGTTCCTGTTCCAAGGCGCACCTGTAAAAAATCACTGCTTTCTACAGTTCGTTCCCAAATTCGATCAGAAATCTGTTCTGTTAAATATTTCATTCGTTCAAACGTCGGAAAATGATAAGATAATACATCTCGTTGAACTGATACTAGTTCTTGTAATTCCTCGCGCTTATTCTCTAAATACTTGGTATAAATTCGACGACGACGCTCCTGCCGCTTCTTGCGCTGTTTTTTATCTTTGAAGTATTGAACGGTAGATACAATCAGCGTGGTCGTAAACATCATGACAGATATAATAATAAAAATTCCCCTAGGCTGAATAATCGAGACCGTACCCATGACTAAAAGCATGACTAATGGCGGTAAAATGGTAAGCCACAAGCTTCGGTTATTTTCATCATTGTCTTGAGACGGAAAGGACAAGCTCACCTTATCATTAGGCAAATCATATATCATGCGCGGTGTCCGTCTATAAACGGGGTACTTCTTTTTCATTTCAGAAATAGGCTGTGCCGTAGTTGGAAGCTTAGATGCATAATCATAGCAGCTTTGAATCTTCAGCAAATCTTTTTCGATCAATTGAATCGTCATAGAAGACCATAAAATAAGATCTCCGGGCTGAAGGTTCGTATTCTCTTCTAGTCGGTGTCCGTTAAGATAAAGCGGTTCTTGGTTATAAAAGACCTTCCACTTCCCGTTTATCTTTGATAGGTAAAATCCTTCTTTTGGCTCTACTACACACTTTTCTTTCTGCTGATACACATCAGCTGTTTCATCACTTGTGGAAAACGAGACTTCTGATCCGTAATCAATATAATAGACAGCTTCTTTAACAGCCGTGTCTGTAAGGACAAAGGTTAAAGCATGTCCTTGTTCTCGCCATACAAACGACTCAGAAACAGATAGCTCTGCTATCCTTTTTTCTCCGTAGGAAATCAAGAGCCGGCCGTTCTTTTCAGATGACAGAGTCATTTGTCCTTTCTCAAACGGATAGGAAAACGTAAAAGTTTGATGCTGAGTGTTTCCTACCGTTGCTTGGCGAAAGGTTTTAAAATCTACAGGCAGCTGCTGATACGTTTGCCCACTAACTACCCAAAGCATATTCATACAACTACCTCCCTACTTCGATTGATCTTCCTGCTGTTTTTTCTGCTCTTCTTGTTTCTTTTTCTCGGCTTCTGCAGCTTTCTGTTCTTCTTCCTGCTGTTTGGCCGCCTGTGCCTCCTCAGCTTGTTTCTCTTCTTGCTGCTTGGCTGCTTCAGCTTCTTGCTGATCATTTTCTTTCTTAAATTCTTCAAGTTCGTTCGCTACTTTATCAAGCTCCTCTTGCTTTTTATCAGCCGCTAAATCGTTGTCTGTCTTTAGCTGACCTTCGTATTTCATTAGTGCATAGATAATTAACGAACGTTCTTCTAACAACCTGCTGACTTCTAGCGCTTTTTTGTTGTCTCCTCGGCCAATGTAAAACCAATAGGCAAAATACTGAGGATCTGACTGAAGCGTAATAGTCTTTAAAGCATTTGCTTTTTGCTCCTCCCCTAACTTTTCATTAACAAGATAGGAAGTTGCTATTTCGTATTGCACAATTTTAGGCATGCTTTCAATGTCGTAATCTTCAAGTGTGTCGACTACTTTGCTGTAGTTTTTTTCAAGAAAGTATTCGTTGCTTTCTACAAATGCTTCTTGTTTCGGCTGAGCAAAAAAGTAAGAGTAAAAAGTATAAATAAGAGCTGGAATTAATAAGACAAGTATACCTACAGATGAAAACTTAAAAATGGTCCAGCGTTTTTGAGGAAGTTGAACCAGTGTCTTTTGATGCTTTTCAATTTGAGTTAGCTTATGCTGAACAAATTGACTCAACTCTTCCTCATTGCTGATATGCATTATTTTTTTAGCGTCTTCTTTTAATTGCAAGGTCTCATATAACTTAAAATACTGTTCAAATGTATGCGATGAGTCAACGGCCGCTGCTATCGTAGCCTTTAACTCTTGAAAACTTTGTTCCCCGTTAGACTCATAAGGAGGTAAACTTTCTTTGACTCCATAATGTAAAAAAGCCGGACTTAAACTTTTATCAAAAATGATATTTTCTGGACAAATCAACAAATGCAGCCTTGAAAAAGAATGCTGCTTTACCTGTTTGATAAGCTGATCTGCAAACAGCCACTTTTGCTGTTCTTCTTTTCCTCTTAATGCTGTAAAAGGTTGAAATTCAGAGGTAGGCTTAATTGTTATTTTAAGTTCATTATCGCTCATCATGATTTCTTTTTGAAAAGCCGTGTTTACATCCTTTAACATTTCAATTTCAACAGAACGATTAAGTCGAATTTTTTCTTTTTGAAAAACAAATGTATATTCATTATTATGACGTGTCATTACAGCTTCGAGCTGTTCTTCTAAGTAAGTCGGTTTCTTCTCTGACATTCTAATAGACTCCTTTAGAGAATTTCGATACAATCACCTGTGGTAATTCCGCAGTTAATCATCGTCTCATTTCCCGAGAAAATAAGATTTTTATTTGAAACACGTATCCACGCACCGTCCTTTGGTGATTGAGTAATCTTTTTAGCTTGCCAAACGATCTCGACTACTTTTTTGAGTGAATGATAGTTTGATAGTCGCAAATCGAACCGATCACCTGTATAGTGCTTTAAGTCTACTGTTACTTCTATATACATAGGGTTTCATCACCTCAAAACATAGAAAAAGCGCCTTCATCTTTTGAGAATAGGGCGCTCCTTTTATTACTTCACTTAGATTATTAGATGAAGTTAACCGCGGATTTGGCTAGCGATTTGGTTATCTGTATCTTCAAGAACGTTTGCAGAGTCATCTAATTGCTTAGCAATCTTTGTAAGTAGGTTAGACATTTCAACGAAAGAAGGCTTTAATTCTTCGTATTGAGCAGCAAACGCTTCGCTTGAAGCACCTTCCCACATGTCTTGAAGTTGATTTTTCATTGTATCAAGACGACTTACTAATTCTTGAACTTGACCGCTTTCGTTAGTATAACGACCTGCCATGTCGCGAAGCTCTGCTGGTGTTACGCGAATAATTCCTGACATACATATCTCTCCTTCGGTTTATATATTTACTATTATTGTAAGAAACTCTAATGATAAGGTCAAAGGTTACTTGCAAAAGCCTCCAAAAATGAGAATATGTATCTACAAATACCCCTAAAAAATGCAAATAAAACCTAAACAACCAAGATTTTATTCTCATTTAAATCTTTTCCATATGATCTATAGGTACCTATTTAAAGGAAAATAAAAACTATAAGTCTATTAAATTACATTTTTGTTCATTATCTATAGAACTATTTACTAGTAATAAAAAAGCAGCAGCCTATTTAAGGCCCTGCCCCTTTATATATCTTCTATTTATTTAAGATTCAGACATGCTTGGGAAAAGCACATGCGCTTTTTATTTTTTGGCTACTGCTTAAAATAATTTTGATCTTCTTTTAACATCCTTATTTCTTCGGGGATGAATAATTTTGAGAGAGGCGTGTCAGGGTTAAGTAATATCGCTATTTCTTCATTTAATACAGGCAGCATATCCTTAAATGATACGCATACGGTCTTTTCATCTTTCAGCATCTGTTCAATCGGATATTTTGACGAAAAAACAGGTAAATATCGGTACGCTGCGCTTTTCATCGTCTGAACGTAGTGCTCTGCAATTAATATATCTGATGCTCCATGCTCTGAACTAACAACTAGCCATAAATTGCTATTCATTAAAGTCTTATAAAATTGAGCAATCTTCTTATTATCTTTCATTGCTTCAATTAATGATTTTTCTAATAAGTTAAATGTATATTTCATTGCCGAGACAACCCTGTAAGGAACTGTACCATTTCACTTCCAGCGCCATCATATACTTCATTCATTCTCTCTTCACTTCCTCTGTGCTGTCACTAAACATAATGTTTGAAGGATTCATTTCCTGACTTAAAATGCCCAACCCCATTTGAATAACGCCATAAGTAAAAAATTCGGTTCGACTGCATGTAGAACCATTCACTACTTTTTCTTCCCAAGACATAGAAAGCGAATTCCACATAACATTAAGAGTACCTAAAGGTTTTTCAATCGTTCTATGCATATTGTCATACGTATTCCATTCTTTTAAGTTCTTTATGTCATTCCACGTATCTTGTGAATGTGTGCCCCCATTGCTCCACACGCTCGACCAAAACTCCGTCCAGCCTGAAGAGCCTTCTAGCTCTCCATCTGCTTTTCTCATTTGTTCTGCAGTGTCTTTTACTAATAAATGTGCGTTTTCCGTTAGCGAATCAAGTTTGCGAATCATATGCTGTAACTCTTCCTGCAAGTCCAGCACTTTATCAATATCTGCAACAGACAAGAAATGTAGATTTGTAGCTTCCCAGCTTAGTTTTTGAAGTGCATCAGCCGTCTGTGAATGAGAGTGCTGAATTCGCTCTGCAAATGTCCGCAGCACCTCTGGATTTACTTTTATCTCCATGTATGTCCGTCCCCCTATCTCTTGTAAGCCTTCAGTCATCATCCAAACATTTTTTAAGCCTATACGGAAAGACTCACTTTCTAAAGGAGTGAGTCGATAATGTTATTTATTACGCCGATGCTAACTCTCTTAATCGTGAAATTTCTAAGCGTAAAGTTTGAAACAATTCATCCCTTACGTCGTACAGATGAAAAGTAGATTGCGTAATATCATTATAAATATCCTCATATGAGCTCTTAGAACGCCCTGACCAATCTGACGCATATTGTTGGTGCGAATTTTGAAACAGATAGATACCCTCTTCAAGAAATTCCATGATACGTTGAACTTCATGTAAATATGATTCTAATTGATCTGCATCTCGACTATATTCTTTACTTTTTCTTCTTCGCTCTATGTCGTCAAAGAGATCATCAATTGCATCCATAAAATGTCCCCACGTCCTTCTTCCTCTTTTATTAGAAGTCTCTTAAAGTAATGTTAAAATAAGGTTACAAAAAACAAAATCCATCATTCAAACTATTTTCATACCTAGGAAAAAATATCTACATTTCTCTTTTTTTACTTATTTATACAGGTAAAATAGAGAAAATAAACAACGCCAGGCTGCTGTAATAAAGCAGTAGACGTTGCTTTTTAGGTTGTGACACTGCTGTTATAAAAGGAAGAATACCTAGTTTACATTCGACCTTTTTGTTTCTTTTTCTTGTTAAATGGCTTTTTTGAAGGTTTTTTAGCTGTACGGGACTGCTCTTTTGTTCCTTCATCCACGATTTCACCCATATAAAGCTCTTTTTTCACTAATGAAAGTTGAAGTTCACGTGCGATTTGTTTTAAATTTCGCTCTTCACGTTCAGTCACAAGAGAAATGACTGTACCTTCTGCTCCCGATCTGCCTGTTCTACCTGAGCGATGGACGTATTGATCTGCATCTTGAGGAACATCGATGTGAATTACATGCGTCAACCCCTTAATGTCTAATCCTCTAGCTGCGACATCCGTTGCTAATAGGACAGGGAAATCTCCTTTTCGAAACCCTTTAATCGTCGTAGCACGATCTTCTTTTTTCGTTTCACTGTGTAAAGACCCTGCTTCTACACGCTTAAATGTTAATTTTTCTTCAAACTCGATTAGAGTATCAATTCCTTTAAAAAAGGCTAAAGCTTTCATTTGTTCTTGACGAACTAGTTTTCTAAGCACGTCCACTTTATCTCTAGCTTCACTTTTGATGTATACATGCTCTACCTTTGAAGCCGGAAGTTCATCTCTTCCTACCTCTATTTCAAGAGGGTGGTTCATCATATCTTTCGCTAGCGATTTGGTACGTTCTGATACAGTAGCTGAGAAGACTAGGATTTGACGATCACTTAACGCCATTTTTACAATCTGTTGAACCGTTTGAACATGCTCAGGTACAAACAATTGATCCGCTTCATCAATCACAATTGTTTTGACTTCGTGCATTTTTAATTTCTTCATTTTAATTAGCTCGTTCAAACGTCCTGGGGTACCAACAATGATATTGGGACGTTTTTTGAGTTTTTCTAATTGCCGTTTCATATTTGCTCCGCCAATAAACGCAGCGCTTGAAATACCGCTTCCCTGCGACCAAGTTTGAATTTCACCGTGAATTTGCATAACCAATTCATGGGAAGATGCTAAAATAACAGCTTGAATATGAGATGGTCCCGGCTGAATGCGATGTAAGACAGGCAACAAATATGCCAGCGTCTTTCCTGTTCCCGTTGGGGATTCTCCTATTACATCTTTATTAGCTAAAATCTCTGAAATAGCTTTCGTTTGAATAACAGTAGGCTCATTGAACCCTGCTTTTTTCCACGCCTCTTGTAAAAAAGGCTGTAAAGTCTCTATAAACTGACTCATATCTATCTCCTTTTCCATGCTTTTCTCGATATTATAAACGATTTTTTTCATTTCAATTAAACAAATGTATCAGTGGCCATGTGCGTTAATACTGACCTTAATTTCTATTTATAAATAAACCTTTCTTATCCCAAGGGACCCTGTCAATGCGTCAGTAGAAAAATCGGTTGTTACCTTAACTTTTCTACATCAATAAACATAGCTTCAACTATGATACACTATTGCTTCTATAGAAAACAATATGATCCTCTTTATTATGGACGAAAACTTGTATAAGAAGGAGGTTTTATGTCCTATATGGATCTAGACGCAAAGGGTTCAGCTGCTTACTTCCTCTTTTTCAAGAAAACAGCCGCCTCTCTGAGCTACGAGAGGCGGCTGTTTCGTTCTATAATTGGCATATCAATAATAACCGTTGTCCCTTTTCCTTTACCGCTTTTAAAATGCATGGTACCTTGATGACGCTCCATGATTTTGTAACACACGGCCAGCCCTAAGCCAGTGCCAGCTTCTTTTGTAGAATAAAACGGCGTTCCTACTTGTTCAATCCTCTCTTGACTCATTCCGATTCCATTGTCTTCAAAGTGAATCAATGCTCGTGTATCTTTTTCTTCAACTGTTATTGTAATATGACCTTTCTCCATAATAGCTTCTACACCGTTTTTAATCACATTGATGAAAACTTGTTTCAACTGATTTGAATCAGCAGAAACATAAATAGGCCTTTTGGCTGTTTCTTTCAATAAAATAGAAACATTATTTAAATTTGCCTGCGCTTCCATTAGCGTAACAACTTGTTTTAAAATTTCGCATAAATTGGTCTTTTCAAAAGATACATGCTGCTTTTTTCCAAGAATGAGCATTTCACTCGAGATTAAGTTGATGCGGTCGATTTCAGACATCATAATATCTAAATATGTGTCATTTGTTTCCTTAGAGGCTTGCATAACCTGTACAAAGCCTTTTAAAGAAGTAAGCGGGTTTCTAATTTCATGTGCGACGGCACCTGCCATTTGTCCAATAACGGACATTTTTTCCGAGGTTATCATAAGCTCTTCATCTTGACGGTATGTAGTAATATCGCGTGCAATCATAAATACACCTACTACCTGCTTATGAACGATGATGGGAAGCAAAGAACACCTAAGCAACCGTCTTTCTCGCTTTCTATTGATCACATTCATTTCGAACTTAGCACCTTTTCCATTCAGCACTTCTTTAAAATACTCTTTACACATATCAAACTCTTCAGCTGCGATAAGAGCTGAAGGTTTCATCTTTTGCAATTCTTCACTGGAGTATCCAACGATTGCTTCACCTTCTGGATTAGCAAGAAGAACTTCACCCGTTTTACTGATTTCAAAAACGCCATCGGGATTATGTTTAAACAAAGATTGATAGTGCTGATTGCTCGTTTGAAGTTCGTGTTCTTTTACTACGAGCTCTTGCTGGGACTCCACTAGTTTATAAGCTCTCCTATATACCAACCCATACAAAATAATCCCCGTAGCTAAAATAAAAAGCCAACCTTTGTATTGTTGAAAAAAAATATATACTTCAAAACGACCTTGCGCTAATGTTCTAGATATATTATCAGATATCAAGATCCATACAGCGCCAATAATGATATATATAATTGAAATTCTTAAAGCTACTTTACGCGCGTGTTTCACCAAATTTTAATCACCTGTTTATCAATATTGATCCCCTGTCTTATTGTCTTTATATGAAGTGTTCACTTTTTGTAGCCATTTCATGCCGTTGTAAAAAATTGATGAATGGCCTGACCTAAGTTACTAATAGATTTTACATTTGCTTGAAAATGATACTGGTGAAGCCATTGACTATGATCGGGTGTCACACCTGTTAAATAAATCTGTACACCCATTAGCTGAAATTCCCATATTAAATGTTCTAGGGCTGCAACACCTCGTTCATCAATTTGACCTATTCCATTAAAGTCAATGATAACTCGATCAACCGTTTCTTCATCTATTTGTCTGAGCAGCCGATGTTCATTTTTCATGATGACTTCCTCAAATAAATCACCAAACAGAGGTATAAGCACCATGTTGTTCGATAAATGAATAAACGGTCCCGACAGTTCTATAACTCGGTTCATTGCTTTTTCTAATCGTTCTTTTTGCAGCAGCAGTTCTAAGTCTGTTTCAGATAAACGCGCTGTATGTTGTTGGATTTTTTCTGAAAGAATTCTAATTTGAGAATCTTCCTCTACACATATTACATGCGCCTTACCTTGCTCCCATTTGCAATTCACCGTATAAAGAGACATTTTAGCTTTGCGCGAATGCATGACTAATTCTGTTTTTATTTTTTTCTTCTGCCCTAATCGTTTTCTAGCTTTGATCTGACTATCTTCGTCAACAATTTCTAAAAAATGTTGAACCTCTCCGAATAAAGCGGCTGCTTCATCAGATTGCGCTAGAATATTCATTTCCTCATCCATAATAAAAACAGGAAGCGGAGAATATTTAATAGTCGACAACCTTAATCCCCCTAATTGATTGATAATGAAAAAACTCTTTCAACTCCTCTAACTGTGCAATAAATCGAACTTGATTTGTTTGAACAAGAGGAAACTTATAGTTTGAAACTACTCGGCCTCCAACTAAAATAAGCGGCTGATGTTTTGTCTTTTGTAATCCTTCTATATATTCGCTTGCTTTTTCTATATGATGAGTTAAACTGAACGAGATTCCTACTAAATCAGGTTTCCACTGTTCAACAGCGTGTGTTGCATGTAAAAGCGGAGAATCTGCCCCTAAAAGTTTCGTCTGCCATCCGTGCTCTTCAAAGAGAATGGAAATCATTTTTAAACCTAAAAAATGCTGTTCATTTTCTATACACAAAAACAGACCTTTTTTTTCATTTTTAATAACTTCTTGTCTTATACACAATTGATAGCGTGACAAAACATAGTCACAGGTAGTAGTAGCTAAATGTTCATCAGCCACTGAAATTTCATCTTCTTCCCACATCATACCGATTTGAGCCATTGACACTGAAATGAATTGCTGAAAAATATAAAATGTATCGAAACCCTGCTGTCTTTTTTTCCACACAATATTCCAAGCTTCATCTTGATTCCCTGATAACAGTAATTCAGTCAAGCGTTCTATGCTTTCAATCAAGAAACCACCTCTTTTTCAGTCAAACGACTTGTTTTTTCCTTTGTTATTATCAACCATACCACTTAACTCACCCGCACTCTACAGTAAAATATTCTCACACTGACAAGATAGCACCGGACGTCTCTGACAGGTCAATCTCTTTATTTTTCAAAGTCAACGAGGTAGTGATGCAGCAAGTGACGGTTTTGTTCATTGTATAAGTACGCATACACAGGTCGTCCTATTGTGCCGTAAGTCATTCTTTCTCCAAGAAGACCTATATCTGTTAGAAATTTTAAATATTTCCGAATAGACACTCTTGAAATTCCCGTTTTTTCAGCTACATCATCAGTCGAAAAAGGATGATCTTTAAGATGCTCAATGGCTTCTACGATAACTTCTAATGTTCCTGTCGTTAAACCCTTAGGCAACGGCTCTACCCGAGCTTCTTTTATTTTTTTATTAGACAGCAGCCCGTCTAATTCCTGTTGGTTAAGCTGAGGTTGCTGTTTTAACGTACGAAATGTTTGTTTGTAAGCCGAAAGTGCTTGATAAAAGCGTTCAAATGTAAAAGGCTTAATCAAATAATCAATCGCTCCGTAGCGTAGAGCTTGCTGAATCGTTTGGGCATCCGAAGCAGCGGTGATAAAAATGACATCTATTTCCTCTTGTTTTGTTCGAATCTCTTCTAAAACTTTCAAACCATTTTGTCCAGGCATAAAGACATCAAGCAGCACTAAATCAACTTGATATTCATTTACCTTCACCAAGGCTTCATGACCCGAATGAGCAACAGCGACCACTGTAAACCCCTCTATCTCTTCAATGTACTTTTGATTAAACTGAGCAACCATTGGGTCATCTTCAACAATTAATACTTTAATCAACTTGATCTCTCCTTGTTTCGTACGGAATATCAATATAGAATGTGGTACCGCTATTTATAAATGAGTCAATGACGATTTGGCCACCTAGTTCATCAATCGTTTGCTTCACTAAATGCAGCCCAAACCCTCTGCTCGTGCCTTTTGTAGAAAAGCCTTTCTTGAAAATCTGATTCATTGTATCGGAAGGAATGCCGCAGCCTGTATCCGTGACTTGAATTGTAAGTTTATTGTTTTTATACACAAGCATAACGGACACTTTTTTAGAGGCTTGATGACGAACTGAATCAATTGCATTATCAATTAAATTTCCAATAATGGTAATGAGATGATGAGTAACGTGTGGATCTGAAGGTTCTGGAATAACTTCATCAGCGGAAAACGTCAGTTCTACGCTTTCCTCTCTAGCATAACTCATTTTGCCCATGAGGAACCCTGCCAACGCATGATCTTTAATAGATTTAGTCACTGAACTAGATTCATCGACACGATGATTAACAAGCTGATGAATATACGTTTTTAGCTCATCATAATAATTCATCTGTACCATTCCTAAAATCACATGAAGTTTATTCATAAATTCATGCGATTGTGCTCGAAGCGCTTCCACATACATTTTAACACCTGTTAGCTGTTCTGCTAAGATGTTAACTTCTGTTTTATCCCGAAACGTAGAGAGTGCCCCTACAATCTCTTCGTTTACTACTAGCGGAACCCTGTTAACCACAATGGCTACTCCATTTATGAATTGCTCTTCATCGTAATGAGATTCCCCCGTAGACAAAACGTCGTCCAGCCTGGAGGTGGGCATATATTCTTGAATAGACAAACCGATTGGCTCTGGTGCTAACCCTGCTTTAACAAATAAGCGGCGTGCAGAACGATTAGCAAGTGTAATATTACCTTCTTTATCAACAGCTATCACTCCTTCACGAACCGACTGCAGCATGGTACTTCTCTCTTCTAGAATTTTAGCAATTTCAGAGGGTTCCAAGCCAAATAAAATTTTCTTTATGTAATTCGCTAATAAAATAGCACCAAGAATGCCTACAAGTAAACCAATTAATGAACCTAAAACAATTCGACGATGCCCATCTCTAATTGCTTCATTTACATTATTCAAAGAAATCCCCACAGCTACTGCGCCAATTTGTTGATTTTTTTCATTATAAATAGGTGCAAAAGCGCGCAGAGATTTATCGAGCGTTCCTTTTGATACAGATACATAAGATTTCCCGTGCAATGATTTTTGCTCATCGCCTCCGGCAAACCTCTTTCCTATCTTTTTAGGATCTGGGTGAGATTGCCGAATTCCATTCATATCCATAACAACGATAAACAAGACGCTTGATTTTTTACGAATTCGTTTAGTGAATTCTTGAATTGACTGAGGTGTTTTTGTCTCTAGTCCTTCTTTCACGTTCGTGGATTCTGAAATAATCGCAGCAATAGTCCGAGCTTTTTCAGCCTGTTGATCCCGAATATTTTTTCCAATTGAACTGCTAACTAATAAATCCGTTAACAATAGCGATAGAATCACCACCATGCATACAAGCAGCACCGTGATGCTTCGCAGACCCATTCTTCCGTGTTTCACATTCTTCCCTCGCTTCCCTGCTTTTCTTGTTTATAGCACAAGAAAAAGATCTTATCTAGAGTCAGATAAGATCTTCGCTTATTTAATTTCATTTTTACTGAGTTGATTAACATTTATACAGGAAGGTTAACAATCTACTTTATAGTTTCGGTCCTTTTCGATATTTAAACCATCCCATTTTATAAAAGGCAAAGACCATTAGGCCTACAAGCCCAATCATAATGCCAAGTACAATAAAATAATTATATTTCCCCGTCAGTTCCGGCATATATGAAAAGTTCATGCCATAGAGGCCAGCAATAAACGTCAACGGTAAGAAAATAGCTGACATAAGCGTTAGCGTAAACATGATTGAATTCATACGATCCGAGTTAATGGACATAAAGCTTTCTCGAATGTCATTTGACAAATCCCTGCTTGCTTGCATAATTTCAATCATATTTAATAAGTGGTCATAAATGTCATTAAAATAGCGAACCTGCTCTTTTGCTTTTAACGCATTAGTTGACATAATACGATACATTAAATCTCTCATGGGGTTTAAAATGCGGCGCATTCGTGACAAATCACTTCGGATGTCATAAAGCTGCCTCATTAATTCATCCATAGGTTCGTCTTTTGCATTGTCTTCAATGTCGTCTATGTGATCTTCAAATTTATAAAGCACGGGGAAGTATTCGTCAACGGTATGATCTAAGAGTTCATACATGATATCCCATGTTCCATCTTCGGTAGCCTCAGGGTCTTTTTTGATAAGCTCCCATACCCTAGCCACGCTCGTTAGCTTATCCATATGGTAAGTGACTAAAAAGTTATCCCCTACAAACGCAGATACTTCTAAGTGCTCAAGCTCTTCTTTATGAAGGGCATAATAGACTAAAAAATAATGCTCATCATACAACTCAAATTTAGCGCGCTGACCTTGATTTAAACAGTCCTCAACTGCTAAAGGATGAAAATTAAATTGTTCAAGCTGCTTTTTTTCTTCCTCGGTGGGATTGTAAAAATCAACCCAATACCATTGAAAGTCATGGCTTGAACGAATCTCATTCATTTCTATTTCTTTAATAGCTCCTTCTTTGGTTTTAGCTACAATTTTAATCATAAGATAACCTCTGTCTTTTTTGATACTATTCTCTGCACATACCCTTTTTACCATTTTGTTAAACTTTTTTCTTTTAATGTACGTCTTTTCTCGTCTATACATACGATGATGGTGACGACAAGAGAACAAAACGGTGAGGAGGTATATCCATATGTATGAATTTTACTCCCGGCATGAAGAATATTGGGAAGATGATACAAGGCTAGACGAACAGCTTCTAAGAGATATAAACAAAGCTGTAAACGATGAGTTTTCCGCTATTCACTACTATACACGCTTAGCAGAACTGGCTCCTAATAATCAGGTTCAACAAGCTATATTAGGTATTCGGCAGGATGAAATTAAACACTTTGACTGGTTTTCTAAGGCCTATTATGATTTATCAGGCAGCTACCCACAAATTTCATTAAACATAAAACTGCCAAATACTTTTCAAGAAGGGGTGTCTGAATCCATTAAAGATGAAGTAGAAACCGTTCCATTTTATCAATCAATCGCTAGAAAAATCACAAATGCTCGAATTCAAAGCCGCATTGTTCGAGCCGCGAGCGATGAACAGCGCCACGGTCAAATTTTCCGAACCATTCAGTCCCACTTCTCATACTAAATAATACGCTTGCAGTCGCAAGCGTATTATTTGGTATGGTTTTATCATTACCTCTTACTTTGACTTTGTAGCATTAAATTCTTCTTTGATTTTTTGGAGCAGCGTTTGATTTGTTAATACGTCATACCCTGTTAATGCCATTGTTTGTGCCCCGAGTATCATTGCTTCTCTTCCTTGCTCACTTAAAGCTGCTTCTCTAAATTCGTGCGTATGACAAACAAAATAATCATCACAAATTTGAATATACGGATGAATAGCTGGAACAACCTGACTTACATTTCCCATATCTAAAGATCCATGATCGCCTTGGTCTTCTGTAATGCTTTGTTCGCTCACGCCTAATGAGATGAGATTATTTGTATAGACATCGGATAATGTTTGATTCGTTTGCATATCATCATACGAAAACTCATAGTTTGAGATTTTTAATTTTGTTCCCGTGGCTAGAGCAGCGCCGTTTGCACATGCCTTCACCTTCTCTGTCACTTCATCTACATATGCACGAGTTGAAGCGCGGACATAAAATTGTGCTACTGCATAATCCGGTACAACGTTGGCCGCCTTGCCTCCCTCTGTAATCACTCCGTGAATACGTACATCCGGCTTCACATGCTGACGAAGCGCATTAATGCTGTTGAACGTTTGTAATACGCCGTCTAACGCGTTGATTCCTTCATGAGGAGCAGCAGCTGCGTGCGCGGATTTTCCGAAGAACTCAAACTGAATGGCATCCATCGCAAGAGAACGTCCGCTTTTTTGGTGACAGTAATAAGGATGTACCATCATAGCTACGTCTAAATGATTAAAAATGCCTTGTTCAGCCATCGTTACCTTGCCGCCTCGTGTTTCCTCTGCAGGCGTTCCATATACGTATACTTTACCGCCTGTTTCTGCAACTGCTTTACTAAGACCAATACCAGCTGCAATCGACATGGTTCCAATTAAGTTATGTCCGCATGCATGTCCGAGATCCGGCAAAGCATCGTACTCAGCCATAAACCCAATCGACGGACCTGGCTTTTGACTGTCATAAACAGCAGTAAAAGCCGTTGGCAAGTCACATGTACCAATTTCAACTGTGAACCCTTGTTCTTTTAAAACATCCGTTAATGCTTTGCACGCTTTGAATTCTTCGTGACCAAGCTCAGGGTTGTGTCCAATATATTTGCTTACATCATAAAATGTATCCTGTAATTTATTAATTGCTTCATTTATTAATTGTTTCATTAGTCGTACTCCCCTTTTAAATATTTAAACAAATTATAGTATATTTATTCGTTTTTTAAAAGCTAGTTTTTAAGACGTGTTTTCCTATCACCTTAATATGCCTTATAATTAAACTACTAACTGTTTTAAAGAAGGTATGTATAATGATTTACATAAAAAAATTCAATTTTTTAGGCGGTCGTATTATTAAAACAGGCATTGCCGTTTTTTTGACTGCACTCATTTGCCAGTCTATCGGCTGGCCATATATGCTCGCTGTTATTACAGCTATTGTTACGATTGAACCAACAGCTGCCGATTCTATTAAAAAAGCGTTCATCCGCTTTCCTGCTTCAGCAATCGGAGCTGCTTTTGCCATGCTTTACACATTTCTATTAGGAGTGACGCCGCTTACCTATATGCTTGTTGCTGTTTCTACTATTATATCCTGTTCTAAATTGCGTTTGCATGCAGGAACACTCGTTGCTACGCTAACAGGAGTGGCTATGCTGACGATTGTGCACGACCATTATTTTATCTCGTTTTTAATTCGCTTAGCGACCACCAGTATTGGGCTGCTTACTTCTTCACTTGTGAATATCATCGTTCTTCCTCCTAATTATACACCGATTATTACGAGGAAAATTCAAAATCTCTCAAAACAAATGAGCAGCGTTCTACAGCAAAGAGGAAGCGAACTTTCCCAAGTACATGCTTGTCATAAACAAACAAAGCTTCAATTTCAGCAGCTTTCCGCTGAAATTGAAAAAATTGAGACTCTTTGTGAGTATCAGCAGAAAGAATGGAAGTTTCATCATTTCACTCGTACAGCTATGAGAAAATTCCACTATGAATATAAGAAACTTTCTCTTATGAGGCAGCTTGTCTACCATATTGGTAATTTAATTTACTTGCCTGCTCATCAGCTGCAAAGTGCAAGACATCAAGTAATATGGGATACATTCATTTCCTTTCATAACGTCTTACAAAATGAACAATATAAAAGCTCTTTGCATCATCAAACGCTTGTTTTGACTTTAAAACAAAGGTTTTGGGCACATAAGCAGGAAGAAAACAGAGGGGATCACCCTTTTTCAACAGAAACAACAATGCTTTACGAACTGCTTGCAATTCACCATCTGCTTGAAGAACTACACCGTATTCATTGTTTGAAGGATCGATATAACTTAAATAACTCATCTGTCTCGCTTTCTTCATAAAAAAATCCTCACATATGTGAGGATTTTCTTGTTTACGAAACTTGTGACTCATCTTTCTTATATTCTTTCTCCCAGTAGTCTGCATTTTTAATTCCTAGTTTAACGGGATCAAACACAGGGTCTACCCCTTGTTTTTTCTGAGCTTCATAGTCTTTTAATGCAACTAACGCAGGCTTAGCTAAAATTAAGATAGCAATTAAATTTAGCCATACCATGATACCAAGTCCCGCATCACCTAACGCCCAAGCTAGTGATGCTTGTTTAACTGACCCGTAGAACGTAGCTCCCAGCAGGACAAGCTTTAATGCAAACATAGCCCACTTTCCGTTCTTTCCGCGAGTTAGATAAGCAATATTTGTTTCAGCAATGTAATAATAAGCCATAATCGTTGTAAACGCGAAGAAAAATAGAGCCACTGCCACGAACCCAGCTCCGAACCCCGGCAACACTGTTTCAATAGCAGCTTGTGTAAATCCAGGTCCTGCTTCTACACCCGGTAAATTTGAAATAATAAATGAACCGCCTGGTCCTTCCGTGTTGTACATGCCTGTGAATAAAATCATAAACGCTGTTGCTGAACAAACGAACAGTGTATCAATATAAACCGAAAAAGCTTGTACGAGACCTTGTTTCGCCGGATGTGAAACTTCTGCTGCAGCTGCTGCGTGAGGTCCTGTACCTTGTCCTGCTTCGTTTGAATAGATGCCTCGCTTAACTCCCCAAGAAACAGCTAAACCAACAATTCCTCCAAAAGCAGAATCTAATGCAAAAGCACTTTTAAAAATAAGAGCGATAACTCCCGGCAACTCGGAAATGTTCATGGCAATAATAATAAGAGCTAAAATAATATACCCAAGTGCCATAAAAGGTACAACGAATTGGGCCACTCCTGCAATACGCTTAACGCCTCCAAAGATAATAAAAGCAAGAATAATAACTAATCCTACTGCTGTAATCGTTGGACTAACGCCAAATGCGTTGTCGATTCCAAGCGCGATGGAGTTAGACTGAACACCCGGCATTAAGATACTCATCGCAACAAGTGCTGCAATAGCAAATAAAATGCCATACCATTTCATACCTGTTCCTTTTTCAATGTAGTACGCTGGACCACCTCGATATTGGCCATCTTGTTTAACTTTATAAATTTGAGCAAGTGTTGATTCGATGAATGCACTAGAAGCACCAATAAAAGCAACAGCCCACATCCAAAATACAGCCCCTGGACCTCCAAACGCGATAGCTGTCGCAACTCCAGCAATGTTTCCTGTTCCGACTCGTCCCGACAGCGCTAGAGACAGGGCTTGGAAGGAAGAAACTCCTGCTTCTGAACTTTTACCTTGAAACATCAGCATAATCATGTCTTTTAAGTGTCTCACCTGCAAAAACCTCGTTAAAATTGAGAAAAACAGGCCAATCGCAAGACACCCATAAATAACAGGCGTGCTCCATAGCACATTATTCAAACTCGTTACAAATTGCTCCAAACGATAACCCCCTTATTTTACATTCAGACTATTTTAAATTATAAGTTAAATTATAAATTTTAACAATAAAACTCTAAATTAAAACTAATTTTTAGTTAAAATATACAAAAAAACTTGTAAAATCCTCAAAAACATCCAACGATAAACCGTTTACATTCCGTAATTATCGCTTTCAAAAGAGAGGTATCTGCACCTTTCTTCTCAGGAACACATAGGCTATAGGAGTTATTTTCTATTAGAAGGTGTGAAAAACAATGATGAGAATAGAGCCTTTATTTTATCGTCCTTTAGCTCTAGACCTTCTTTATGCGTGCGTCTTAGCTTATAAGCAATACGCACAGGGAGGCACATTTGATGTACCTGAAGGCTACCGGCTTATTAAATCGTTTAAAGCTTCTGCCGTAGGGGTGCAAGAATGGTTTGGTTTTATTTTAGAATCTGATGACTCTATCGTAATTGCATTTCGAGGAACTCAATCTGAGGCAGACTGGATTGCTGATGCTCGCATTCGGCAGCGCCCTTATCCATACAATCAACAAGCCGGTCTCGTCCACGAAGGTTTTTTAGCCGTTTACGAATCATGCCGTGATGAAATTTTTGAAACATATCAGTCCCTTACCCCCAAGCCACTTTATATAACAGGGCATAGCCTAGGTGGTGCACTCGCTGCTCTTCATGCCTTAGATGTCGCCACAAACGCATCTTTTCCGGAAGTTACAATGTACAACTACGGAGCTCCTCGAGTAGGTGATCCTCAATTCGTTCAAACATACACAAATCTTGTTTCAAATAGCCGCTGTTTTGTTAACACGACGGATACGGTTCCTAAAATCCCTCCGAAGCGCCTTTATTCCCCTTCCACCAAGCAAACTATTTATTACGATCAAGATCCTCTGCAACTCTCGTTTACGATTCAAACAGGCTCTACCGTAGGGAATCATAATCCCCAAACATATAGTGTTGGTATTTGGATGATGTCGGACTATCCTATTTTGGTCCAAAAATAAAAAAACAGGCGGACTGCCTGTTTTTTTATGCACCAATTGCTGTTTTGATTTCTTCTATTTGTTCTTGATGACGCTTTTCATGATAGCCAATAAAATCAATCCACTGCTTTAAATCCATTAACCCAAACACAGGGTGTGGAAATGATTTTTGCTTTAGCTTGTCTTCACTTGCTGTTTCTTCTAGCTCTATTAAAGCTGCTCTTGATTCTGCCAGCTTACTCTTCATTTCTTCTAATGTCTGCTTTTCATTAGAAGGCGTAACTTGAGCCGGTGCATCTACTTTTCGCGAACGGTCTACCGCTAAATGAAACGGCTTATCTTCAGTCGGCTGATCCACACCGTTTTCTAACTGATCCTTTACACGTGAAACAATCATGCGCTCCATCAAATATAAATGTTCTAATACTTGCATAACGCTCCATGTATTAGATGTTGGCTGTTGATTTAATTGTTCATATGTTAATGATTCTACACTTCTCAATACATCATTTCGAAACTGTTCATTTTTATTCATTTTTCATCCTCCTCTAGGATTCCTCTAACTTATCGTATCAAAAAACTCTTCCATATAAAAAAGATATCCCTTTATTTAACCATGTTTTAGCTGCAATTGTTTCACGTGAAAAAATCACATTTTCTATTTGACATAGATCAACTGAGGTGTTATATTTAGATTTCTGGCTTTTCTTTAAGAGCTGGACATAGTGAAAGTAACTTGAAAGGATGTATCGTACAATGCAAGGTAAAAATACTGGCATTCGACACATGTCTTTGAACAAAACTTATTCACACTGGATCGGCTTCGGAGCCGTAAGGATGCAAGAGAGGTAGGGCTTGCGTCGTTTAGGTTAATCGATCATGTGGAAAAACAAACCGCGGCAATGGATGAAATCCATGCAAGCACAATCAATGCTAATTGTGCCCTAACAACAACGAAACATACAAAAACCGTAATCATGGATTTTATAAAGAAAGTAATCATTTTGTTTTTACACTTGCAAAAGCAAGTTACTGATAAGAAACACGAACAAAAGCGAGCAGATGCATCTGCTCGCTTTTTTAATGATACTTTTTTATTTACTTTATCATTTCTTTTTTTAGCGGATCTTATAAAAAAGCCAAAACCAATGTGGTTTCGGCTTTTTTCTTATTGCTCTGCTAGTACATCAGCAAATGCTTTTGCATAAGGAGGAAGGTCTGGCGGACGGCGGCTTGAAATAATGTGGCCGTCGATTACGACTGCTTCATCATGCCAAATAGCTCCCGCATTTTCCATATCATCTTTGATTCCTGGCGTACTTGTTACGTTTCGGCCATCTAAGATTTTTGCAGAAATTAATACCCATCCTGCATGGCAGATTTGGCCGATTGGCTTTTGCTGTTCATCCATATGACGAACCATTTCAATTACTTCAGGATAGCGGCGCAGTTTATCCGGCGCCCAGCCCCCAGGTACTAAAATAGCGTCATATTCAGCTGGATCAACATCTTTAAACGCGTAGTCCGATACGGCTGGAACACCGTATTTCCCCATGTACGTTTCGTTTGCTTTTTCTCCAACTAAATGTACTTCTGCTCCTTCTTCTCGAAGACGCATCACTGGATACCATAGTTCTAGATCTTCAAAGTCTGCACTAACAAGCGCAATAACTCTTTTATTTTCTAAACGCATCGTCACACCTCCGCCATCAGTATAGCATGTTAGAGAATAAGATTGAAAATAAGGGACTAAATTGTACATAATTAAAGGATTTTTCAAGTACTCTTCAGAAAATTTTCGTATGCCAAATGGTCTAATTTTATATTTTCACTTGACTGAGGACAAACATCACACTACAATTTGTAGTGTGATGTTCATAATGTTGTAAAATTATCCAAATAAGAAAGACTTTCTGATTTAATTGCTACATTTCTTTTTTCGGGCTTTTACACTACATAATGTAGTGTTTTTCAAATACACTTAAAGGAGGAAGTAAATTGAATAAAAACGTCGAAATTGGTTCACTTATTATTCGTTTAGTATTAGGTTTTACATTTTTAGTACACGGCTTTCAAAAATGGCAAGGCGGGATTGAAAATACAGTAGGGTTCTTCGATAGCTTAGGAATCCCTGGTTTCATGGCATATATTGTTGCAACCATTGAACTCGTAGGTGGGATTCTTATTATTCTTGGCCTAGCAACAAGAGTCGTATCTGCTTTATTTGTGGCAGTTATGCTTGGCGCCATTTTTACAGCCAAGCTTAAAAGCGGATTTGTTGGCGGGTTTGAGTTTGATATTGCCTTAATTGCCATGTCTGCTCACTTATTTCTTGCAGGAAGCCAGTTCCTTGCTCTTGATGCAGTGGTATTCAAAAAGAAAGAAACTGCCTTTTCTCTTCAAGAAGAAAGCAGTAAATAAAAAAAGAACGCTTATACTCTCCCAATATAAGCTTTGAGATTAGTCCCCGCCGTTTGAGGCGGGCTTTTTTTATATTTGCAGCAGCAAATTCGCAAATAAAGAAGAACGCTCGGACAACGTATCAATTTGAATATGTTCATATTCCGCATGTATTCCTTTTCCGCATGCTCCTAATCCATCCAACGTGGGAACGCCAATGGCCGCTGTAAAATTGCCATCACTTCCCCCGCCCACAGCTGCTTCTTCCAATTTCATACCCAGTTTCGCCGCGATTGACTGAGCGCATTCAAATAGCTCTTCCGTTTGTTTAGACTTGACCATCGGAGGACGATTCATACCTCCCGTTACTTCGAGCTTAATCCCTTTTAAAATGGGTGTTAAATTCAAAATAATATCCGTCATGCGTTTTGCTTCTTCTTCTGTAGAAACACGTAAATCCACGTGCGCTTCTGCATATTCCGGCACTACATTTGTACCGCTGCCGCCGGTAAACGTCCCAACGTTTACCGTTGTACCTTTTTCATAATCAGTTAAGCTCTGCAGAAAAATCACTTGGCGCGCCAGCTCTTCAATCGCATTGATTCCTTCTTTGTGGTGATTACCCGCGTGTGCTGCTCGTCCCCATACTTTTACGGTGAAAATCCCCGCTCCTTTGCGCGACGTTTTTAACGCACCTGAACCCGCCACCGCCGGTTCCGCTACTAGCACTGCTTCACTTCTTTGTGCTTCTTCTTCAATGTATTTTTTAGAAGAAATTGACCCAATCTCTTCATCCGAATTGCAGAAAAACACAATTTTTTTATCGAGCGATAAGCCAAGCTCTTGAATCGCTTTAATCGCCCATATAGATTGGACAATGCCGCCTTTCATGTCTAAAATTCCCGGACCGTACAGCTTGTTTCCCTCTGTTCTTAGACTCAGCCTTCCCTTTTCCCATACCGTGTCAAAGTGACCGATAATTAAAAGCTGCTTTTCTCCTTCTCCAATCGTAAATTTCAAATGGTTTCCTACTTCTTTTTCTTCTATGATTTCGTACCCTACCCCTAAACGCTTTTGAAATAGCTGCGTTAAATACATTCCACACTGATCTACTAACTCTTTGCTGTAGGACGGTGATTCTTTTTTCACAAATCCGACTAAATCTTCAAGCATCTCTTGTTCGTGTTCTTTTAAATAACTAAATACACTTTGTTCTACCATTACCTGACTCAAATCAATTCCTCCTCCAAACAACCCCTGCTGCTTGCATTAAATGCTTTTATTTATCGTACGTATAACTATGTTCTACGTTTCACATAACGATCTTAAATTATCCTTAATTATAATGGTTTTCAGACAATTTTCCATCCTTTAAATACAGATAATACTTTAACTTATTCATAACCGACCGAAAATAGCCATAAACTTCAACAAATTCATACAAAAAAGCTTCAATCTTCAACAGATTAAAGCTTTCGTTTGACTAATTGACATTTATTTTAATATTTTTCCCTTTTGACTTCACACTCACAAAAACAAACATAGACACTAAAAAAACAAACAGAATAATGCCAACCATTTCAAAGTTTACTTCGGCCCATGGGTTAAAGAAAGTGAATGCTAAATAGAACGACACACCATACGCGAGGACAACAATAACCCAGCCCATCAAGCGAGAAGCAGATTGTCCAAATTTACTCGATTCATTCACCATTTTATGTACAATCAATGAATCGATTGTATCTGTTAGCATCATACCAAACATAAATACTAGTCCCAACAAAAGCGGCGTATACTTGCCTGCGTTCCCTACAGCTAGAGACCACACGGCCGTTTGACTGACCGTTTCGGCTGCTAAAGCGAACAATGCTCCTACAAGAATAATTAAAAAAGGATTCGTTGTTCCTTTTGCGATTTTCGGAATAAACTTCCCTTTTAACCCGCTCAGCTGAAACTCTTCCTCTTTATTTTTGGTTCGAAGCAAATGATATGTGTTTAATGTCCCGATTAGAAAGAGAGAGATAATGGATACCCAAGATGCAAAATGATCGAAATACGATGGAAACGTAAAATTCTTCATCACCACGCCCAGCACCCCGGCCGTGACGGCCACCATTCCTCCGTGACCTAGTGAAAACAGCATTCCGACCCACGGGGCAAAACGGCTGCCCATTCGCCAATTATATCGAGTCTGGCCATCAATAAAAGCTAAGTGATCTGCATCCAATCCGTGCCTGATTCCTAATAAAAAGACAAGTAAAAAAACTGATAAACCTTCCATTTCCTACACTCCTTTTTTTAAAATAAAACGTAAAAAAGCCTCAATTCTATAGAAATTGAGGATGTGTCGGCATATGAAAATAAACAGCAATTGCTCACTGCGTACCTTGATACACCGCCTCTTTCCTAGAAGAGTCAAGTGTACAGAATAGGTAGGTCTCCTGGCTTGAGATCATCATTTTCTACCGCCTTCCCCGTTTTGAGTGACGATAAGATAGAAAACTCCCTGCTTACAGTGGCTGGACCGCTCGAGATTTGCACTCGATTCCCTGTTACCTCTTACGCTATGTAAGAGCACCTAAACTGTGCGAATAATTCATTTTCTTCTTCATTATACTAGTACCGCTTACAAATGAATAGAGAAAATTCAAATAGAAAAGCCCTGCTAAACTTTACATGCTTAGCAGGGCTTTTTAAAGCAATTAAACTACTTCTACCGTTACGTCTACGTTGCCGCTGATTGCTTTTGAATACGGGCAGTATGAATGGGCTAGGTCTACATATTTTTTAGCTGTTTCTAAATCTAAGCCTTCGATATGAGCTTCAAGCGCTACTCCAATTTTTACTCCTTGATCAGCTTTATCAGGAAGCAGCTGAACAGTAGCTTTCACTTCACTGCTTTTGATTTCTACGTTATGTTTTTTCAACATAAATTCTAACGCGCTGTTGAAACAAGCACTGTATCCAGCTGCAAATAGCTGCTCTGGGTTTGTTGCTGTTGTTGCTTCTCCACCAAGCGCTGGCGGTGTTGCCACGTCTAAGTTAAAGATGTTATCTAAAGAGTGAACTTCTCCTGTTCTTCCACCTGTGTTAACAACTGTTGTTTCATATAAAGCTTTCATGTATAAATCTCTCCTCTTTTTTAGTAATTGTATTAAAAGTTTTTCATTTATCGTTTCTGTAATTTAATTGTACACAATTTAATTTTAAAAAACAAGTATTAAATACATTAAAAATTTCCCAATAAAAAAAGCCGCATATGTGCGACTTTTTCTTAATAATATTGAGACTGCCTGTCATAAGCTGATTTTCGAAAAATAGACAGATTGGTAATAGCTCTCATGATTTTCGTATTAAAAATAACATAATGAATAAACAGCGCCAGCACGCAGCCTAAAACGGCTCCTGTTAACACATCGAATGGATAGTGAACGCCAACCCATACGCGTGAAAATGCAATGAGTGCACCCATGACAACCCACATGCGCCCTGAACGTTTGAAATGCAGCCAAATGGTAAAAGTGATAACTAATGCAGATGTAGCATGATCGCTTGGAAATGAAGAATTTGCGGCGTGATCAATAAGCTGATTCACGTGGTGAGAGATAAACGGACGATCTCGATAAGCAAATAAACTAATCACTTTATTGATAATGACTCCTGTTGCACAAGCACACAAAGCTTGAAATGCTACAACACGGCTGCCGTTTTTATTAATAAGTAAAAACAAGCCGAGTAAAACGATAAGTACATACTGGGCATAATCTGCAAAGAATACCATCAGCGAATCTAGAGGCTTTACGTGTGAGGCATACTGATTCACCGCGTGGAAGATGGTATAATCTACTGAATTAATAGCTGATAACATAATCGAAATCCTTTCTTATTTTTAAATGTCATTAGCTATCTTATCAGTTTCTTGAGAAAATGAACATGTTTTTGTCAGAAGCTTCCTAACTGGTATTTATAAATAATGTACTCAAGCTCAGTAGTAAATCAACGCCTTTCGCCTATTAACTCACCTGTGAGTGATCCACAATATTTTTTTGCAAAAAGATCTCTTCTAAAGAAGGTTCTTCGACGTGAACTTGATAAATGTCGATGCCGCATTGAATCAATTCGCGAATAATAAGAGGAATATTTCTTTCTTTTTGAAGCATCACTTTTGTGTACATGTGATGGTATTCAACTTCGGGACTCAACGTGCGGAAAAACTGTTGAATGTATTCTTTGTGACTGTTTGGATAAGGATCATGTTTGATCATCACCGTTTTTTTCGCTTGATATTGAAAGCGCAGCTCTTCCATTGTACCTTCTATTAAAATGACCCCATTTTTCATAATCGCTACACGTGTACAAATCTTCTCAACTTCATTTAAATTATGAGACGTCATAAAAATTGTCTTGCCTTGATTTTGGAGTTCTCTTATTAGTTCATGAATGTGGAGAGCAGATTCAACATCTACTCCAGAAGTTGGTTCATCTAAAAAGATAAGATCTGGGTCTGCTACAATTGCTTGAGCAATTCCTAACTTCTTTTTCATTCCAAATGAAAACTTTCCAACTTTCTGATGCTCATGTCCTTCTAGTCCTACTTTCTTCAGTACATTACTACAGTATTCTTTCGAAAAACGATGGCCGTTTACCTTTAAAAAATAGCGCAAATGATTGAGCGCTGTCATCTCATCATAAAAGTTAGCATAGTCAGGAAGCACACCTATTTTCTTCTGAAGCTCTAAATCAATATCACTCTGTCCCAGCAGCGTAAATTCTCCTGCTGAAGGAAATGAAACGCCGGTAAGCATATTAATAAATGTAGACTTTCCTGCTCCGTTTCTTCCTAAAAATCCGTAAATTTCCCCTTGTGATACCTGTAAATTAATACCGTTAACAACTGTTTTAGATCCATATTTTTTAGTTAACTTACTTGTTTCAATAGCATACATATTATACTTCTCTCCTTTTAAAACTCCAAAGTGCCGTACATAAACAAAGTGCTGCAAAAATAAGAAGAACTGTTAGATACCCTTTCTCCAGCTTTAAATAGTAGTAGGGTGTCACATACTTAAACCATGCAATGTACGCTTTTGATGAAAATATGCTCCACACGCTCAGTACCGGTAGAACAAACGATAAAATAATTGATAAAAACATAGTATGAGTTGGGCTTGGCATTAAAGCTGAAAGCATTAAAACAAATGAAATGATACAAACGGTGAATAGCAGGCACTCTAAAAATATATAAAAAGAAAAATGATGCGAAATAAACGCAATCAGTAGAAATGAAATAGAGATACAAACAAGCCAGAAACAGCAAATACCTAAGAATTTCCCTAGTACAATACGCTCTCTTGATGTTTTGGTAACTAAAAACCTTGCTGTTCTTGTCTTAATTTCTTGATTAATAACATTATGAGAAAGACTTGAAATAAATAAAGGTCCGAACCCGAGAAGCATCACCAAAATTCCCCCGTTGGCTCCATCTTGAATCTGTGCACTCGTCAGTTGACCTCCAAGTTGACTAACTATATGGGCTATTCCATAGGAAGCACCGCATACGATTAAGATAACGATAATTGATTTAATACTTTTAAATAAGCTTTGAAACTCTTTTAAACTAATAGCCCACATTTCCAAAATCTCCTTTTAAATAAGTTTGACTGCTATCATCCAACAAAAGGATGATTTACTTCCGCCGGTAAAGCTTTTTTTTCTTTGGGCTTTCCACTCCAAGAAAAATTTGTCCATATACGCAGTAGCTTCTCCACCGGTCCAGTTTGAAATTTTTGTACGTACATATAGCTGCCGATAAGCTGAATTCCGTAAATACCTATACAGACAAAAATCCCTGCAATCATGCCGAGCTTTCCGAAATAACCTAATCCATAACCGTAAAAAATCGTCGTGCATATGACCGTTTGCATTAAATAATTACTAAGCGATATCCTGCCTACACTTTCAAAAGCCTTTATCAAAAATGACTTCTCGTATTTTGCATATAACCAAGCAAAGCCTGCAATATAACCAAGAGATAGAAGACTTCCACCTAACATATGTGTAGAACCAGCCCAATTAGCATCTGGCCATACGTACATAGTCCCTTTTAACAGCAAGCCAAGCGGAATCAGCGCGGCTGCCCAACGGCCATACTGTTTTTGATTAGCTGAAACATCGTAAAACCACTTTTTCTTTCCTGCATACATACCAAATAAAAACAAAGCGCCCATTATAAATGGCGTAAACAAGAAGGCAAAAGCAAATTTATATCCTGTTATATTCATCGGATCAACATTGTTGCGGTGGTCTTTAATCTGTTCATAAGTTCCACTTCCATACACATGAATCGTATCTTTTACATATGTCGTAAGCGTTTGTTTATCGCTAAGAAGATACATATTATCGTTTAATGAACCGTATCCGGCTGCTCCTGTAAGGACCAGCAAAATCGATACCCACACCAAAAGTGTTTTGGCTTTACGCTTTAAAAAGAAAAGTAGTAAAAATACTCCCATCATTCCGTAAAACGTAAGAATATCTCCTTCCCATAAAAACACTCCATGCAGTAAGCCAAACCCTAGAAGCAGAAGAAAACGGCGAAAGAAATGCCTTTTTACGCCTAGCTTCCTTCTTTCTAAGCTTTCTTTCATCTTCACCATTGAATAGCCAAATAAAAAGGTGAAAATCGGCATAAAACTTTCCTCTACCGCGACTTTTAAAAAGACATAGGCTGCTGAATCACTTGGTGATAGCGAGAAGAGATGAATCATATCCTTTCCGTAAATGCCATATTGAAAAATCAGCATATTCGCTAGTAAAATACCAAACAAGCTGAATCCTCTCATACTATCAATTACTTTAACCCGCCTAAAATCATTACTCATCCTTTTAACTCCTTTACTATGTGTCTGTGCATTTAGTATATGAAATGAAGTTTTCAAGAAAATAACCAGGAGATTATCTTTTCCTTAACATTTTCCAATTTTGTTAATCTTTTCGTAATGTTCTTATGCTAAAATCGAATACGTATGAAATGAAACAGAGGTGATTTACGTTGGAAGATGCGTCTATATTGCTAGTTGATGATGAAGTTGCCATCGTCAAAATGCTGGAGACAGTATTAAAAAAAGAAGGATTCAACCAAATTTATAAAGCTCACACCGCTCAAGAAGCGCTGGATGTTTTACATAATCAAACAATTGATATTATTTTGTTGGACGTAATGCTTCCCGATCAAAGCGGATTTGATATCTGTCCTAAAATTCGTGAGCTCTCAAACGCGTATATTTTATTCATAACAGCCAAAGTATCCGACCTGGACGTACTAACGGGTTTCGCCATGGGAGGAGACGACTACGTAACTAAGCCGTTTAATCCTTTAGAAATTGCGGCACGAATTAAAGCACGACTGCGCAGAAAGCAAGTGCTGACTGAAGGAACTTCTATAAGAACGGAACCACAATCGTCAAATCGCTATGAGTTTGATCGTTTTACTGTAGATGAATCGGCAGGAGAACTCATTGTGGATGGTCAAACGGTTTCTTGCCCCGCCCAAGTGTTTTTATTGCTTCTTCACTTTTGTAAAAATATGAATATTGTTCTTTCTAAATCACAGCTTCTTGAAGCCGTCTGGGGATATAATCAGTTTGTAGACGATAATACAGTAACCGTGCATATTCGAAGAATTCGAGAACGAATTGAAGATAATCCTAGCAACCCAAAACATTTAGTTACGGTACGAGGGCTTGGCTATAAATTAGTGAACGGAAAAGCGCTATGAAATCCATTAAAAGAAGGTTGACCTTTCATTTTTCATTTCAGTTTATTGCGATTATTGCATGTGTTTGCTGCGTTCTTTTTTGCGCTTTAATGTTTCTAGCTTATTACCTTTCAAAGCAAGATATAAAAAGAGACTTACCCTCTGGATCACTTAGCGTGTTAACCGGGGATACAACAGTTGAAGGTGGAAAAGCAACCGTTTCAGATGATTTAGCAAAACAACTTAAACAAGAAGGACTATGGTACCAAGTACTGAACAAACAAGGAAAAGTAATTGGAGAAATTAACTCCCCAAAAGACTTACCTAAGCACTACGGTCTTTCAGAGTTATTAGAAATGGATAAAACCAAAAAATTTAAAGACTATAATGTAGTAACAGAACTTGATACCTTTTTGACTACACCTACTTATTATATTTTGGGCTATAAAAGTGATTTAAAAGACCAGCTATATGCTATGTATGCTAACTATAATAAGGAAGGTGTGCCTCCAAAAAGCGATATTCCTCTTATCAAGAAGGCATTAAAAGAAAAAAATGCTTCGCTTCAAATTTTAAATGATAAAGGTGATATCTTAGCTTCAATTAGAATGTCTAAAGAAAAAACAAGTTACGATCCTTTAGAAATTATTTCCCGAAAAATTGAACAAGATAAATATGATTCAACAGCTACTGTATTCCATGACTCGAAGAAGAAAATTTCATGGATTTTTTACACTCCCAATAATCACCACAGTATAACTGATGAATCTATTATTCGAAAAGCTTGGATGATCTCCATCATCGTGGCTGTTTCCGTTCTTATAGCCACCATCGCTTTCTCCATCTGGAACGCTTTTCGCTACGGCGGACCCTTACTTCTCTTCACCAGCTGGCTCGGGCGCATGGGAAGCGGAAACTATTCAGAAGTGCTAACAGAAAAAGAGCGGAAGCGCGTCTTTCGGAAGAATGGAAAAGTACGCTTTCAATATCGCCTGTATTCAGAAGTAATCACAGCTTTTTATGAGATGGCGGAGCAGCTTAGCTTAGCTGAAAAAGAACGAAAACAGCTAGAAACTACTCGCGAAGAATGGATGACGGGAATATCACATGATTTGCGCACACCTCTTTCGACGATTCAAGGATATGGGCATATGCTTGAAAGCGGCCATTACAATTGGAACGAAGAAGAGTTAAAAGAAATTGGCCAAACACTCCGTGATAAAAGTGAATACATGGTGGAGCTTGTAGAGGATTTTTCACTGGCTTTTAAGCTTAAAAATAACGTGGTTGTTTTAGAAACAAAAAAAGTGGATGTTCATCAATTACTTCAGCATATTGTTTTAAAATTCGTTAACGATAGAACCATTGAAAATGTTCACTTCTCTTATGTGCCCGCTCATCTTCAACCTTTTACTCAAGCTGACCCGCGCTGGTTTGAACGAATGCTTGATAATTTAATTTTTAATGCTATTAAACATAACCCTAAGAACACTACCATTACAATTTCGACCGTGATAAAAAGTGACCGCGTCTTGATTACGATTCAAGATGATGGAATTGGAATGGATGAAGAAACGCAGAAAAATTTATTTGACCGCTATTACCGCGGCACAAATACAACGGAAAAAACAGAAGGTGCTGGACTTGGCATGAGCATCGCAAAGGCTATTTGTGAACTTCATAAAGGCCATATCGAAGTAAGATCTACTCTTCACGAAGGCACTGCCATTATCTTGCACCTTCCTCTTTCAGTAGATCAGCAGCCGGACTAACCTCCGGCTGTTTTTATACACCTCCAATCTCTCCGTGCTATAATGTACGCAACTATACATAGACACAAGGGGGAATTTTTGTTGAGTAAAGGCAGAATTTTAATTGTAGAAGATGAGCGCAAAATTGCTCGTTTAATTCAGCTCGAGCTTGAACATGAAGGGTACGAAACGGGCATGGCTTACACGGGAACAGAAGGATTGGCAGAGTTTCAAGAACACGATTGGGATTTGCTGCTTTTAGATGTGATGCTTCCTGAACTGAGCGGACTCGAAGTACTTCGTCGCATTCGAGCAAATGATGATCAAACGCCCGTTATCTTATTAACAGCTCGAGACGCCCTTCCTGATAAGGTAAGCGGACTAGATTTAGGAGCAAACGACTACATTACAAAGCCCTTTCAAATTGAAGAGCTTTTTGCACGCATTCGCGTATGGCTTCGCCATCCTGCATCAACATCGACTGCTGAACAAGAAACAGCCACTCTTCAACTAGGCAATTTAGTCGTTAACGAAAAAACGCGAGAAGTTACGCGTGAAAATGAAGCTATTGAGCTGACTCCTAAAGAATATGATTTGCTTGTCTATATGCTTCAAAACAACAATCAAGTGCTGAGCTTTGAACAGCTTCTTACAAACGTGTGGGGATTTGATTACTACGGAGACACCAATATTGTATACGTATACATTCGTTATTTGCGCAAAAAGATTGATGCACCATTTTCAACACCTTATATTCAAACAGTGCGCGGCGTTGGCTACATGCTGAAGGAGTAGCTTATGAAACTGCAAACAAAGATTATCCTTACATCAACCGCCCTGCTTTTTATTCTCTTAGTAATTGCAAACAGTTCGATTTACTTCATTTTCAAGAAAACCATGGAAGACAACGCAATGGAACGTTTGCAAGCAGAAACAAGCAATGTAACAAATGGGCTAAAGCAAACGAGTGCGACGGTTAAACAAGCCAATTTGCTTCGTGCCTATTTGCCTCCTAACGGAATGATTCGCATTTTGCCTAAATCAGGGGGTCCTTTAGTTGTATCGGTTACTGATCAAACGAAAGAGCTTCAGGACTTGCCTTATTCTTATTATTCAAATGAACAAACAACAATCAAAGAAGACGACGGCCACCTATACGCAATTTCGCATACCCCCGTCATTTGGACGAACGGCGAAGTTGTTTCTTTGGAAGTCACAGAACAGCTGGCAGATGTGGAACAATCTCTGCAGACATTAAAATTTATCTTGCTCATTGCCTCTCTTGTTATATTAATTCCGACCATATTTGCCGGACGGCTTTTAAGTAAAATTATTTTGCGGCCTATCAAATCTCTTATTCATACTATGGAAGAAATTCAAGTGTCTCGCACATTTAAAAAAATTGATCTCTCTTCTTCTTCTAAAGATGAGTTAGATCAAATGGCCAATACCTTCAATAATATGATGGATTTATTAGAGGAAAACTATAAAAAACAAGAGCAGTTCGTATCCGATGCTTCTCATGAATTAAAAACACCCCTTACCGTTGTAGAAAGCTATGCCAATATGCTAAAACGATGGGGAATGAAGCGTCCAGATATTTTAGAAGAAGCCATCGAAGCCATTCACTCTGAGTCTTTACGCATGAAACAGCTTACGTCTCAAATGCTGGTGCTTGCGAAAGATGAGTCGCAGTGGAAGCTTCACATGGAACACGTAGATGCGGCGGCCGTCTGTAACCAAACAATCAAGCATCTAGAACAAGCTTTTGAACGAACCATTTATTTAAATATAAAAACGGATCATCCCGTCGTAACAGCGGATGAAAAACGCTTAAAGCAGCTGCTGTACATCCTCTTAGATAATGCCATTAAATATAGTGAAAAAGCAGTGGAAGTAACTATAACAAAAAGCGAAAGCTTTATGATTACGGTCACAGATCAAGGAATCGGTATTCCAAAAGAAGACTTATCAAACGTATATGAACGCTTTTTTCGCGTAGATAAAGCAAGAAATCGAGAAACCGGTGGTTCAGGGCTTGGATTATCCATTGCTCGAAAGATTGTAGAAGCCCATAGCGGACGTATTGAGATTAACAGCCAAGAAGGAAAAGGGACATCAGTAACGGTTTCCTTTCCTCTTTGATTTCTCGCCTTTTCTTAGAGATTTTTAAGAATTGCCTGCTATACTACTTTTTAAGATACTGGAGGTGAATGTATGAAGAAAACGGTGCTTTTTATACTTATTTTTCTTGCTGTTGGTTCAGCTTGCTTTTACGGAATAGCAAAAGCAGTGAATCGGCCTGATACAATTTTATCGGAATCAGACGTCAGCAGTATGATTCAGCAAAAATATGGCGGCACTATTGAAAATGCAAGCTTTTCCCAAAAAGATGATGAACCGATTTATCGAATCACTTTGCTTAAAAATGATATTCCATACCACATCACAGTAAATGGAGAAAATGGAGAAGTCCAGTCATTAATCAAACAAAAAGTAGAGAAACAAACGTCTACTCAAACTAAAAATAATATAGAAGAAGAGCAAAAAAAGAGCGAGCAGCCACCAGTTTCTCCTACATCCGACGAGCCTCTCATTTCAATGGAACAAGCAAGAGACATTGCTTTACAAAAAGTAAAAGGAACGTTTTCCTCAGTTGAAATAGAAGAGGAAGAAGGCCAAATCTTCTACGAAGTCGAAATTGATCAGTCTAAAACAAGAGAAGCTAAAGTGATGATCAATGCTTACTCTGGACATGTAGATTCCATCACCTATGAAACTGACGATGATTAAAAGTACAGCGGAAAGCTGTGCTTTTTTTATCCATTTTTATTTATTTCTAAGAAAATTTTAAACTTCTTCTTCTTTTCCTTTAAAGTTCATTGGCTAAGATAGTTTTAACAACAAATCGAGGAGGCCATAACATATGAAAGTTATTACAACCGTTTTAGCCAGTGCAGTACTAGTCGGTGGATTAGGTGCAAGCGCATATGCAATGACAGACCAGTCTAAAAGCAATGATAAGAAGCAAACCACAACGATTGAAGAAGCAAAGGCAAAAGACATTGCCCTTCAAAAAACAGACGGCGGCGACATTACAAATATCCAATTAGCCATAGATGACGGCGTTAAACAATATGAAGTAGACGTCACAAAAGGGAATAAAGAATACGATGTAGACATTGACAGCAGCAGCGGTAAAATCATTGAATTTGATGAAGAGCAAAAAGACGATGAAGATGAGAAAGAAGAGGAACTTCAAAACATTTCCCCTGCTATTTCATTAGATCAAGCGATAAAAACAGCTTTAAAGAGTGCTAAAGGAACCGTCAATGAAACGGATCTAGACCAAGAAAACAACCGTTTAGTATATGAAATTGAAATTGACACAGCTGATAAACGTGAAGCAACTGTTTCAGTAGATGCCAAAAACGGTAACGTAATCAGTGTAGAACTAGATGATTAATAGAAAAAGCACACTCCAAAAGGAGCGTGCTTCTTTTTTTACACCGCTAATTTAATAACCGTTAATACAATACCAATCAAGAATCCACATAGAGCTCCGTTCACTCGAATCCACTGCAAATCTTTTCCGACATTGTTTTCCATCATATCCACAAGTGTTTCATCATCTAATTTATCTAAGTTTTCTTGAACAAGCTGTCCAATTTTCGAATGATTCTCTTCTACAAAGCTCATGATTTGCTTTTGAATAGCCGTATCAATTGCTCCTTGACGCTGTGCATCCTTTTCAAGAGCATTCAGCCAGCTCTCTGCGTAAGGAACCGCGTAGCTTTTCATAAATTCAGGGCTTTCAATGAATACTGTCACTTTCGCTTTCATTTTATCGACGATTTCTGTTAATTTATTCGTTACATTTAATTCATTAATCGTTTTTTGTTTCCATGCTTCTAATTTTTCAAGAAGTTCTTCATTCTGCTCCAAGCCTTGCAGCTCTTTTCTAATTCCATTTACCAAAGCAAGGCGGTATTCATCCTCTTCGTTACGAAGACGCCCTGTAATAGAAAGCAATAAATTTTGCAAAATAGACCCTAGCTTCTCTTCATTAATCATGCTTTGAAATGATTTGAGAGCAAATTGTAAAATACCATCAAGCTCAATATTATCAAGCGCATTTTTAGCAATACTTCCGAGCTGATACTGCGTTTCTTCTTTTTTAATCCAGCTCTCTCCTTTATTTAAAAGAACATCAAGCGCTTTTTTATCATACTGATTTTTTACCACTTCTCCAACAATCGAATGCACAATAGGCTTTAACTCTATTGCTGAAAGCGATGATTTAAGCTCTTTTTCAATAATAGGAACGACTTTCTCTGTATCCACACGATTAATGGCATCAACAAGCAGTGCTGTTCCTTTTGTTTGAATCGTTTCCGAATGAACACCTTTTCGAACAATTGGAAGCAAACGCTTTGTAAACGCAATTCTTTTTACTTTTTCTTGAATACTTTCTTTTGACAGCCAGTCATTTTCAAGCGTTGAGACTAACCCTCTTGTAATACGCTGTCTGTTTTTAGGAAGCAACGCAGTGTGTGGAATAGGAATGCCTAAAGGGTGACGAAAAAGAGCCGTAACAGCAAACCAATCCGCTAGTCCTCCGACTAATCCAGCTTCGAATCCACCTTGAAGCAAACGTCCCCAAATCGAATCACCAAAAGGCATTGTGGCAACGAAGCCCACTCCCATAATCGCCAAAGAAATCACGGCTAAGTGCTTTGATTTCTTCTTTGGGTTTGTTGTAAATACATTATTTGATTCCATTATAGTCCTCATCCTTTATTTATTTAACTAAACATTTCATCTAGAAATATGTAACGTGATACAGAAACTTCCGCAAAAAAAGAAAGACAAGCTTTTACCCTCGTCTTTCTAGTATATTGCCTTTTTGCTATACTTCAAACTTTTTTTCTTTTCGACTTTTATTAATAAATGAAAAAATGAGGAGTACAACGAGAATAACTGCACATACGCTTGATCCAATCACATTGTTTTTATTAAACATAAACGATACAAAAATAACAAGCAGTGCTGCTGTTGCAAAAAGCGTTGTATAAGGAAACCACTTCAAGGCAAAAAACGGCTTTTCTTTATACCCTTTACGCAACTTTAATTGAGCTAAACATATGCTTACCCAAATAAGAATAATCGTGAAACCCGGAATAGTCATTAAATAACTAATTACATTATCCGGCGTCTTATACGCTAAAAACACACCCATTAAAATACAAACAGCCGTAATCATCAAACCATTAATCGGGATACCGTTTTTCGAAACTTTCAAGAAGCGCTTTGATGCTTCTCCGCTTTGAGCCATAGCATAGAGCGTACGAGAAGTTGCATACATTCCTGAATTCGCTGCTGATAAAACGGCCGTCAATAAAACGAAGTTCATAATATGAGCCGCACCCGGCAGTCCGGTGATACTAAAAACTTGGACAAATGGACTGTCTTGTCCGGATACAGAATTCCAGGGCATAAGGCCGCAAATAATTAAAATAGGCAAAATATAAAAACCAATCACTCGCCATACTGTGCCTTTGATCACTTTCGGTAAGACGTTTTTCACATCTTTTGTTTCCGTTACGGCCACACCAATTAATTCAGCTCCGCCGTAAGAGAACATTACAATTAAAAAGGCACTCAGCACACCGCTCATGCCGTGAGGGAAAAAGCCTCCATGAGCCGTATAATTTGCCCAAGGGTTTTGCACATCACTTGGAATTACACCGAATAAAATGAAAGCTCCCAAAATGATAAAAGCAGTAAGAGCAATTACTTTAATACCGGCAAACCAAAACTCAATTTCTCCGTAATACTTCACTTGAAATAAATTCATCCCTACAATCAGCACTGCACAGAGAAAGCTTAAGAGCCAAAGAGGTACAGAAGGGAACCAAAACTTCAAAAAGCTTCCCCCCGCTAGCAGTTCAACAACTGTCACGACAATCCAGTTCACCCAGTACAACCACCCTACAATAAAAGAGGTTTGCGTACCGAATGCCTTATGCACTAAATTTTGTACGTTCATATTCGGATAGACAATTGCCATCTCCGCCAATGCTGTCATTACAATAAATAAGATAAGACCACCAAATAAATACGCCAGTACAACACTTGGTCCTGCAATACCTAGCGTATCAGCACTGCCTTTAAAAATGCCTGTCCCAATCATACCGGCAAGCGCAATGAGCTGCACATGGCGAGGCAACAGACCTTTTTTTAAATTTTGATCTTGTTTTTCCATGATGCCCGTCCCTTCTGTTCATTTTACGTGTTAGTTTAACCAAATCACTTCTTGCGCAAAAAACCCTACCGGATATTCAGTAGGGGGTGAACCAACACTGTTTTTCTTCTCTATGATGAATGAAAATGATCTGATTTTACCACTGTTACTTTAGTCATTTTATGCGTTGAATCAATACATTGTCAATGTTATTTATTTTCCAAAAATAAAGTCACAAGAGTATCTATACCCTTGTGACTTCTAGTCTTCGTGCAATGATGGATAAAGCATAGTTTACAATAAAATACATCACCGCGATGATTAGAAACATCGGCACCACGTAACTTTGTTTCTGGCCGTAAATGATTTGAGCGTTATGCAGCAAATCAGGAAGTGCGATCACTACTGCAAGCGACGTATCTTTCAATAAGGAAATAAATTGACTAACTAAAGGAGGTACCATTCTCCGCAAAGCTTGGGGCAGCACAATGAAACGAAGCGTTTGATAATAGTTTAAACCTGATGATCGCGCCGCTTCGATTTGTCCTTTTTCAATTGATTTTAATCCGCTTCGGATAATCTCTGAAATCATAGCAGATTCAAATACAGTGAGGGCCACAATCGCTGCTGACGTAATTTCCATATCAATTCCAATTTCAGGTAAAGCAAAGTATGTAAAAAAGATGATTAAAAGCAGCGGCAAATTCCGGATAATTTCTACGATAAAAGCGAGTACATGAGACAGAACTGGAATGCGGGCATACCTTAAAATACCTACTATACTTCCAATAAGAAAACTTAATACAATCGAAATGAATGCTACTTTTAAAGTGACCCAAAATCCTTCCATTAAGAAGGAAAGATGATCGGGAGAATAAGCACCCATAAAATTCATCACTTTCACTCCTTTCAGCTTGCTTTACCAAGACGTTTTTCAAGATAACCCACTCCTAAACTCAACGGAATGGTTAGAACTAAATAGAACAAAGCCACAAAAATATACACATCAAACACTACGTACGTTCGAGAGGAAACAAGATCTGCCTGATACATTAAGTCAAAACCAGCAACAATCCCTAACACGGATGAGTTTTTCACTAAATTAATAAATTGATTCCCTAGAGGAGGAATGACGATTTTAATGGCTTGAGGCAATATAATGAATCGCATCGCCTGACCGTACGTAAGGCCGGATGAACGTGCCGCTTCAAGTTGCCCTTTTGGAACCGCCATAATTCCTGCTCGTATAGCTTCGGCGATAAAAGCTGCCGTATAAATAGTTAGTCCCAGCACTCCGGCCGCTGTACCGCTGATTCCCGCCACGATAAAAATAAAAAAAACGATAACCACAAGTGGAATATTACGAATGAACTCTACATAGACCGTACCAATTACATTTACTATTTTGAGAGGGGCTATTCGCATTACCGCAATGATTGTACCAAGTACAAAACTGGCCACTAAAGCAATCAGACTGGCGATAATGGTGTACTTAAAACCTTCTAAATAAAGATCCATATTGTTCGTCAGAATTGAAAAATCCAACAATTTTCTTCCTCCTTTCAACTAAACAAGCAGGATGAGCATAATGCTGCTCATCCTGAGAAAAGAAAACTGTACGCTTATTGTTTGATCCACTTGTCGTGAATTTCATCATATTTTCCAGAGTCTTTTATCTTTTTAAGCGCATCGTTTAATGCATCTACTAGCTCTTTGTTTCCTTTTTTCACAGCAATGCCATAAGGCTCTTCTGTGAACGGCTTTCCTACCAATTCATAAGAAGGATCTTCATCAGCCATTCCATAAAGAATAGCATCATCAGTTGTTAAAGCATCTCCTTGCTTAGATTTTAAAGCTGTAAATGCTTCTGCATAGTTTTCAAACTCTAATACCGTTGTCTCTGGTGCTTTTCCGCGAATATTAATAGCTGAAGTTGATCCTTTAACAGCCAACACTTTAGTACCTTTCTTCAAATCATCAACGCTTTTAATTTTACTGCCTTTTTTCACAAGCAGAGACTGTCCAGCTTGGAAATATACATCCGTAAAGTCTACTTCTTTTTTACGTTCATCTGTAATAGTCATTGTCGCAACAACAGCATCAATATCTCCTTTTTGAAGAAGAGGAACCCTTGTTTTAGACGTAACTTCTTTAAATTCCACCTTGTTTTCATCACCTAAAATCTCTTTAGCCAGCTGCTTAGAAATATCAACATCAAAACCTTCTACTTCACCCGTCTTTGGATTCTTTAAGCCAAACAAACGCGTATCATTTTTAACTCCGATGACGATTTTCCCTCGGTCTTTGATTTCAGTGAGCGCATCTTTTTTAGCTGATGATCCACTCGTTTCTTCACTTTTCCCTCCACAAGCTGCTAACATCATAGCCGCTGCTAATGAAAGCACAGCTGCCTTTAAAAACGTTTTTGATTTCTTCATATTACTCCCCCTATTAAACAATTAATGATTTAAAATACGGCTAAGAAATAAACGTGCCCTTTCTTCTTGCGGGTTTTCGTAAAACTCAGCCGGAGTTGCCTCTTCTAAGATTTTTCCTTGATCCATAAATACAATGCGGTCCGCTACTTCTTTTGCAAACCCCATTTCATGAGTTACAACTACCATGGTCATTCCTTCTTTAGCCAATGTTTTCATGACATCCAGCACTTCTCCAATCATTTCTGGATCAAGAGCAGAGGTAGGCTCATCAAAAAGCATAATTTCTGGTTTCATCGCAAGTCCCCTCGCAATAGCTACACGCTGCTGCTGGCCGCCTGAAAGCTGGGACGGGTAGGCGTTAGCTTTTTCACCGATTCCGACTTTATTTAAATAGTATAGGGCTGTCTTCTTAGCTTCTTCTGACGACTGTCCCAATACTTTCATAGGTGCTAAAGTGATATTTTCTAAAACTGTTTTATGCGGATATAAATAAAAATGCTGAAACACCATACCTATATTGCGGCGCAGTTTATTAATATTTGTTTTTTTATCCGCGACCAATATATTATTTACCGTTAACTGTCCATTAGATATTGTTTCTAAATAATTTATGCAGCGCAGCATCGTACTTTTCCCCGAACCCGAAGGGCCAATTACAACGACTACTTCGCCTTTTTTAATTGTTAAATTGATATCTTTTAGTACGTGAAAATCACCGTAATATTTATTCACTCCCTTAAAAACAATCATTTTCTCCCTCCTAATCTGTAAAAGTTTAAATATTTAAAATTTTTAAAATATGTTAAAAATTATATTCTTACCCTTAGAATAAAGTCAATAGTTGACAAATTATCTCTTTTTTGTAATCAAAATGAACTATCTTCAAATAAAATATGCTAGAAAAACAAAAGGTTTTGTCGGTAGCTGCCGATATGTAAGTATACGTTCGCTAGGCTGAAGGTACTTGTATAAGCTTAATCAATAGATTATATTAGTTAACGCGTATCTTTATACGAATTGTCTTTCGTTTTTATGAAACAGTTCTCTACAATCCTACCTCTTACTAACTTCCTATCGGCATTTTTGTTATAGTGATATATAAAAACCTAGTATCTATAAATTAATAAAAAAAGAAAGTACAAGCCTTAAGTCGTGTTAGAGGTTCTGACATAAATATAGCGAAATTATATTACCCCTCAAAAAAACACACGCTTTGTTAGCGTGTGCGGTTTGTTATATTTTCCGGACTCATTTGAAAATGCGGATAGTCTTTAAAACCTTGCCAGTCTCCTCCCCATTCGAACCCTAAATTTTTTGCGATATCTACAACCTCCATCCAATCAGACTGATTGTTATTGTTACCGTCATATTCCATATCCCAAATAACTCGTCCGTCTTTTAACTGAATAGCAAAATCAATAGCTAGTCCATAGTTATGATAAGACTGGCCGCCCTTTGAGTAGGTAACAATATTGCCTTCTTCCGTCCTGCCTTTTGCATAAAGCTTATCTTGTTCTTCTTTTGAACGGAAACCTTCCGTAATGACAATTGAGATTCCTTGGTCACTTGCTTGTTGAACAAGTTTATTTTTCTTTTCTTCTACGACAGGATGCAACTCAGTTGCTCCTGAAAAATCTTCTAGCGTTGGCCCAGGCTTTAACTCATCGCGAAACAAAAATACCAGGCTTACCGCTATCGCAACTATCAAAGCTATTCCCAATTTTTTAAGAATGTTCATCTATATAAAGTCTCCATTCTTTTTTGCTGCTGTTTAGATAAAATCATATCGAATTTCATTTTGTTATCCAATAAAAGAGCCGTAGTGTTCAACACACGTCTATATTTTTTCGTTTTTTATCTATTTTCACCATTTTTTCACTATTGGTGGTTACATTAACAATTGTGGACAGCTCTGTACCACACCCCTATAACTTTTAAGGAGTGACAACAGCATGAAAAAGAAACTATTCGGTTATATCATGGCAAGCGGTTTAACACTAGGAGTTATGGCAGCTGCAAATTCCACGGCATTTGCAGCAAGCAAAAATGAAACAAGCTCTTCAACAGTTGTAGAGCGAACAAATGGCAGTACAACAAATATGGATGATGCAACACAACAAAAAGTTGATGATATTATGAAAAAAGCACAGGAAAAATTACAGAAACTCGGCGTAAACTTGCCTCAGCACAAAGACAGCCCCTTCAGCAATTTAGATGCGGCTACAAAGAAAAAAGCGAAAGCTATTATGGATCAGCTCCGCGACGGCACGCTGACTAAAGAACAAGCGGAAGCCAAATTAAAGGAACTTGGCGTGAACTTGCCTGAACATAAAGGCGGTCCTTTTAACAATTTAGATGCGGCTACAAAGAAAAAAGCGAAGGCTATTATGGATCAGCTTCGCGACGGCACGCTGACTAAGGAACAAGCGGAAGCCAAATTAAAGGAACTTGGCGTGAATTTTCCTGATAAAAAGAAAGATTTTCTAAGCGGGGTAGATGCTGAAACAAAAGCGAAAGCTGAAACCATTTTGGAAAATGCAAAAAAAGAAATTCAAAAGCTTGGCGTTACAATACCGTTTGAAAATCACGAGCACAAAGCTCAATAACTAAAAAAGCTACTTGGCTGTTGAAAGCCAAGTAGCTTTTTTATGATGCAGTTTTCCTTCTCACTAACGTCATGTACACACCTAATGCTAATAAATCACAGACCATAATCACAATGCCCATCGGCAGAGCATTTTGCCCTCCTCCAAGACCAACAAGAGGAGCTACGGCTGCTCCGAGCAAGAACGGAAGCAACCCTAGAAGCGCTGAAGCACTTCCCGCATTCGAAGCTTGATTTTCCATAGCGAGTGAAAAAACGGTTGTGTTCACAATTCCTACGCTCGATACTACAAAGAAAAGCAAGATGCAGACCAAAATAACGGACATGTGAGTAGCAATCACGGCCACTAAAATCACGCTTCCAACGGCTGCTTGAAGCAACCCATACATAAGAAGAGTAGCTTCTTTTATTTTACCCGCTAAACGTCCTGTCACTTGAGTAGCTATAATGAGTCCAAAACCGTTAATAGCAAAAACAAAGCTGAACATCTGCGGAGACAGGCCATAAATATCTTGAAGGACAAATGTAGAACCTGAAATATAAGCAAACATGGCACTCATAATAAAACCTTGCGCCAGCGCATATCCCACAAAGACACCATCTTTTAGCAATACGCCAAATGTACGCAGTACTTCTGTTAATCCGCCTTCTTTACGGCGTTCGAGCGGAAGCGTTTCTTTTAAACCAAATAAAACGGCAAAAAACATTAGTGCACCAATCACTGCTAGCACACCAAATACTCCTCGCCACGACATAATCGTCAGCAGCTGTCCGCCAGCAACCGGAGCCAAAATAGGAGCTAACCCATTTACGAGCATAAGCATAGAAAAAAACTTTGTTAAATCCGAACCTGAAAACAAGTCTCGCACGCTTGCTCTTGAAATAACCATTCCTGCTGCTCCTGCCATACCTTGAATAAATCGCAAAACGATAAAAATCCAAATAGACGGTGCAAACACGCATAAAACAGATGCAACTGCATAGGTGATTAATGCTGCTACAAGCGGCTTTTTCCTTCCGCGAATATCACTGAATGGCCCCATGACCACTTGCCCAAATGCTAAGCCCAATAAGCAAGCTGTCAGACTGACCTGCGCTAAAGAAGCTGAAGTATGCAATTCTTTCGCAAGCGTCGGCAGCGCTGGCAAATACATATCGATTGATAACGGTCCAAATGCGCTCAGTGAACCCAAAATTAAAATAAATAAAATGCGATTTCCTCGGCTTAAAGACATTCCTTGGGAAATACTTTGTTGATTCATCTATTGTTGTCTCTCCCTTCAGCAGTTCTACAATAGTCTCATCTTAAACCCTCCAGCTACTGGATAGTCAAGACGTAATTCGAATTTGAATTTCAGTCAGCCGCTCTTCTTCATGATGAGAAATAAAGGAATCTACAATTCGCCGAATTAAAAAAGGTCCTTCTGCTTTGTATCCTTCCGCTTTAATAAAGTTCAGTAACGCATCGTAATAGACTCCTGTGGTATCTCTCTTTTCTCTCATATAAATAGATGCGTAATCGCCTTCAGGTATTAACGTAACGAGTTCATGCTTAAAAGAAATATCGCTTTCGACCAATAAAAAAATGCCATCGTAATCTGTAAACTGTTGTTTTTTCGTGTTTTCTACCGATAGCATAAACCCTACTTTCCCAATCATAATCGGGGTAATATGACTAATTTTCTTTTTTAAATCACGCAGAACACTTTCAGTCCCGTCTAACGTGCCTACCTCCGCTTTTACTTGAACAACCTCACGAGAAGAAAGGTGTTTGATGAACGGGGCTCCTATTTGGTTAATATGTCTCGTCTGTTCTAATTCCTTCATTCGAGTTGTTAACTGCGCATTCACTCTTTGAAGGTGACGAATTTTTTCTTTTGTTACCTGATGATATTCCGCTAAAGTTTCAATAAATTCATCCAAGCTGCTGTGCTCCATCTTTCTTTTAATTTCTTTTAACGGAACTCCCATCAGCTTTAAATAGACAATGATATCTAATTTCTTAAATTGTTCTAACGTATAATATCGATAACCGGTTTGTGGATCAACTTCGTAAGGCTCAAATAGACCAATTTCATCATAATAGCGAAGTGTTTTAACCGAAATATCATGCAGTCTAGCCATTTGTCCAATCGTAAATTTGTTTTGCACTATAAGTTCACCTTCTTTATGTAAAGCTGCTTGCGCTTAAAGCAAGCAACACCTTAATTCTCATCATTCATTTAGTTCTTGTACAAGCTCTTCCACAATAAGATGTGCAGGCAGTTCTTTTGCCAGCGTAAATCCAGTTCCTGCCCACAAAGAAGCATACTCTGAATTATTCATTTGTGTAGCTTTTGCTCGAATAGGCTTTGTCATGTAATGAATATGAGGGTAGGCGGATGGTGCTGATTTATCATAGGAAATAAAAAAGGCATTCACAAATCCTCTAGCACGTTTCCCTGTAAAAGCTCGTGTGACACCTGTTTCATTAAAACGCTTTTGAAGAATGCTTTCTTTATGAAGAGCACTCGCTCCGCTTTCTGGACAACAAATAAAAGCCGTACCTAACTGAGCGGCAGAAGCTCCTTCTTGTAACACACGTTTGATGTCAGATCCCGTCATCAACCCTCCCGCAGCAATCAATGGCTTTTTAGTGATTGAGCGAACTTCTTTTAGCAATTTCATAAGCGGGTAATCCACCGAACTCTCTAAAAAAGTAGATCGATGGCCGCCGGCTTCAATTCCTTGCAAACATAGGGCATCCGCTCCTGCTCTCAAAGCCACTTCGGCTTCTTGAGGTGTTGTAATCGTAACGAAAACATGGCTTCCAATTCCTTTTAAACTTGCTACAATCTCTCGATCCGGGCACCCAAATGTAAAGCTCACAGCAGGTACTCGATGTTTTTGAATGATGTCGAGCTTGGCATTCCATTCATCATCATCATTCTTTGGTATACCAACTTGACACTCCAAATATTCAGCTGCTTTTGACAGTTCTTTTTGGTAACAATCAAGTGCATCAACTGCTATTTTTTCATTTGTCGGAACGAACAGATTCACTCCAAAAGTTTTTTTCGTAAGTGAGTGCATCTCTGTAATTTCTTGCTCCAATTCACGCGCACTTTTATATCCCGCAGCTAAAAACCCTAGCCCTCCGCTATTAGATACTGCTGCAGCTAGTTTAGGCGTCGAAACTCCTCCTGCCATGGGAGCTTGTACAATTGGATAATCACATATATTTTTCACACTTATCACCTCAGCCTTTCATGCGTTCTCTCTTCATTCTACTATAACCCCAGAAAAAAAAGCCCTCCAAAAGGGCTTTTCTTCCATATATAGATAGATTATAAATGATGCTAAGGAACGCGCACTACCTGACTATTCCCTCAAAGGTTCACCTAAGCGGATGGCACTAACCCCGCAAGGGGAGTGACATCCGCTTAGGTTTAGAAAGCCAGACCTGATTGTTTTTGGATCAGGTCTGACTTTCTACATCGATTACTTGTAGTGGAGGAACTTTACGCACACAGCTTCTGGAACCGTGACGTTAGATTGAAGAAGCGTTAGCTTTCCACTTTCTTGGTCTCTTTCAAACAGTACCAAGTTTCCTGTTTCTTGATTAGAAGCCACAATAAATTGTTCTGTTGGATCCAAAACAAAATCGCGCGGCCAGTCGCCTTCAGTTCCTGTCCATTCTACGAATGTTAACTGTCCAGAATCCTGATCTACTTTGAATGTTGCAATGGAGTTATGTCCGCGGTTTCCTGCATAGACAAAGCGGCCGTCTGAAGAAATGTGGATCGCACTCCCTTGATTATTTTCTGTAAAATCAGCCGGGATCGCTAAAGTAGCTTGTTGTTGAGTAAAGCTTCCTTTGCTTTCGTCATAAGTTAAAAATAAAACTTCAGAGCTGAATTCTGTCATTGCATAGGCATAGCGGCCATTTGGATGGAACGTTAAATGTCTAGGGCCCGAACCAACAGATGTAGAAAGACTGTTGACTTCCTTCAATTTATTATCTTCCACTTCATATGTCACGATTTCATCAATACCTAAGTCCACTACGGCCACGTGCTTTTCTCCAGGAGTAAAATCGGCATAGTGTACGTGTGGTTTTCCTTTTTGTCCTTTTTTGAGGTCTGAATGAGGATGTTCCACTACGGATGCTACATATTCAATTTCTCCTGTTTCTTCATTAACAGAATACGTCTCAACGCTCCCTTTATGAAAATTAGCAGATAAAACAAGCGTATTATCTTCATTCACTGAAACGTAGCAAGGAGGCGCACCGTCTAGCAGCTGTCTGTTTACAAATTTTAATTGCCCTGTGTTTGGATCAATCTTAAAAGCAGCTACTCCACCTTTTTCTCCTTCTTTAATAACTGTATAAAGATGTTTGTTGTCTTTGCTTGCATTTAAGTATGTAGGATTTTCAATTTTAGCCACGGCTTTTACTTCTACAATCTTTTTAGCCTTCGTATCTAACGTAAATGTATAGACACCTTCACTGCCTGCTTTTGTATATGTACCTGCAAACCCAATAAATTTTCCATGTTCACTCATTTTCCTATACCCCTCCTAAAGAATTGTTTTGTTTCATTTATTTTACTATATCATATCGCATTTGTTATAGAGAATGCTCCAATTCAACGTTCATTTATCAGTTTTCCCTACATGCCTATCGTCAAACCCTTCCTTTTAAAGCCTGCATCTTGCATTTTCCTACCATTGGGCGTTATGATTAAGGATGATTTTATATCGCCCAATAGCAGACGGTTCCTGTATTTCTTAGATTTTCAAATAAAGAAGAATGAACTGATGAATAGTCGACTTCCATCGCTATAACCGCTGCTCAACTTTTTTCGTAAAGTTACATCAAAAAAGGAGTGAACAACAATGATCACATTAAAAAGTGAACGCGAAATTAATTTAATGCACGAAGCAGGTAAATTATTAGCTTCTTGTCATAAAGAAATCGCTAAAATGATCAAACCAGGCGTAACAACAATGCAAATTGATAAATTTGTTGAAGAGTACTTAGCAAAGCACGGAGCAACGCCGGAACAAAAAGGATACAAAGGATATCAATATGCAACGTGCGCTTCTTTAAATGATGAAATTTGCCACGGTTTTCCAACAACTAAACCGTTAAAAGACGGGGATATTGTAACCATTGATATGGTTGTAAATTTAAACGGAGGCTTAGCAGATTCCGCATGGACTCATACCGTTGGAGAGATTTCAGACGAAGCGCAGCGTCTAGTAGATGTTACATACGAAGCGCTTTTAAAAGGAATCGAGCAGGCACAGCCAGGAAATCGCACAGGTGACATTGGCCACGCTATTCAAAGCTATGTAGAAGGCGAAAAATTCTCTGTGGTACGCGACTTCACAGGACACGGAATTGGAAATACCATGCACGAAGCGCCTACAATTCTTCACTATGGAAAAGCTGGCAAAGGTACACGTTTAAAAGAAGGTATGGTTATTACAATTGAGCCAATGGTAAACGCTGGTACATGGCATTCTAAAATGGATAAAAACGGTTGGACTGCTCGTACAACAGATGGTAAATTATCCGCTCAATTTGAACATACGCTTGCGATTACGAAAAACGGTCCTCTTATTTTAACGGCACATTAAGAAAACAGCCCTTTTGAGGCTGTTTTCTTAATGTAGAGGAAGTTTAATAACAAAAACTGTGCCGCGGGAAGAAGTAGATAATAATTTAATCTGTCCTCTGTGGCTTTCTAGAATACGCTGAGCAATTGGCAGACCAAGACCTGTTCCGCTATCTTTTGAAGTGGAAAACGGCTGGTACAGCGACTGCTGCATATGCAAAGGAATTCCTTTTCCATTATCTTCAATATACAGACAATAATTATCATCATGAACCTGTGAATAGATTGTAATGACTCCTTCACCATCCATGGCTTCCATACTGTTTCGAATTAAATTATGAAGAACTTGTTTGATTTGTTTTTCATCTACCTTTAGTATATGCGGCTGCAGTTTCACATCAAAGATAAGCTTATCTTTTTCTGTAAATTTACTTGAGTGAGTAATCAAAGGCAATAGCTCGTTAATAATATCCTGCATGCTGACTTTTTTCATCACCGGAGTCCCTGGTTTTGATAACAACAGCATTTCTTCGATGATGTAATTAATCCTCTCTAGCTCTTTCATAAGCAGAGGCAGGTAAAAACGCTTTTTCTCCTCATCAGAAAGAGACTGATTCATAAGAGATATAAATCCATGAATCACGGCAAGAGGATTACGAATCTCATGAGCAGCTCCGGCTGCCACTTCTCCAACCAGGGCAAGTTTTTCAGACTGATGCATTCGCTTTTCTAATTCTTCGGTATCCGATATATCAATAAAATAAAAAATTCTTCCGATGCTCTCGTTCTTCTCATTAAACAGCTGCGTTTGAGAGACTAAAAAGCAATAGCACGTATCTTTCGTGCCAAATAACACTTTTTTATTTTCGTGAATTTCTCCCGAATTCAACATGCTCCAAAATTCAGTATTATATTCAGGACATTCTTCCATATACCCGCAAATATCCTTTTCGTCGAGATCTAAAAACTGCTTTGCTGAGGTATTGGCAAATATACTATTTGTCTCATCTTCCATTGTGATAATTCCAACAGGCAGTGAATTTAAAATCTGCTGGCGATACGCTTTATCTTTAATGATTTTCCAAAATGAATCTTCTAAACTAACCGACATTTGATTGATAGAAGCCGAAAGCTGCTTCAGCTCAATTTGCTTTGTGTCTTGAAGAACAAGACCGTATTCTCCGTCTGCAATGTCATTCACTTTTTCAATCATTTGTTCAATTGGTTTCGTAAGGCTCGCACTCATGCGATAAGAAACATAAAGAGAAGCCACAATAGCACTTACGGTTAAAATTAATAGTAAAAATAATGAATCTTTAATAATGACAGACAGTGTATCTGATAGTGTATCAAGTGAATCAACCGTCTCTTCTTTTGAACTATTAATATCTTTTTTTATCTGGTGCAGATCCGGCAAATAATTTCTCTTAAGATACTCTTTTGCTCCCTCTATATCTCCGTACTTCAACAGTCCCTGCACGTTATTAGAAATCTTAAAATCAAGCAGCTCAATTTTTTCCTTCAGTGGAATCAACGATTTTGGCACAGGCTGCTTATACTTTTCATTGTCTTCAATAACTCTTGTATCATATGATTGATATTCTTCTATCAAAGAGACAGTGGGGTTCTTTAGATTATTTTTCACAATGTATTCTTTTATGTTCAGCTGCTCTTCCCAATAAGAAAGCCACACCATTTGAGGAACATCTTCATCTTTAATTTCGTTGCTTACATGATTCATTTTATCAATGGCATGTACTAAAACTAAAGAGAACCCGCTTAACATAAATGTAATCAAAAGAAGAATCGTTAATATTTGGCTACGGAATGACATGTTGCGAAATAATTGATTCATAATCATCTCTTTCTTTTTCATAGTTACTTCGGCTGTGTAGACATTCTAACTTTCGAATATAAAATTTGTTTTTCCCGTTTACTGTACATCGGTCCAAAAGGCGCTAGTTTATAAACACCATCCCTAGCGTCAAGCTTGACTTCTCCAGATGGAAGACCTTTTTTACTGAAATAGTCTTTCATAATCACGTTGTAAGCTTGAGGAACATCGTTGATCACGCTGGTTAAAATAACAGACCTACCCATGTACGCCTGATCATCTAAATACCCTATTACGTACATTCCTTGTGTTTTTGCTTCTTGAATAACTTCTTGATTATACGAATTTCCTTTAGCATAGACGATATCAACACCTTGATCTTTTAACTCACGGAGCAGCTTTACTGCTTTTGCTCCATCGTCTCGGCTGTTTACAACTCGATAATAAAAAGCAATCGATGAATCATACGCTTTGATTCCTTGTTCAAATCCTGGATTTTTTTCTTTTGCAAATGTATCGAGTAATCCAATTTTTTTCGTTTTTGTCTTCATGGCAGCTGCCATGCCTGCCAGGTGCTCTATTTTTGTTTGATCAAATGTATATACAGTTTGGTTTTTATACATTGAAGTACCGTGAATGGTGACGAAATGAACATGAGGATACTTAGGAGCTAGTTCTGTAAAAACGGTAGAAAATTCTCTTCCATGTCCAATTACGACTTTTGTTCCATTTTGAATAACTTTTTCAGCAGCTTCCTTCATTTTTTGGTTCGTATTTACTTCGCTAATAACTTGAGCCGAAACAGGATACTGCTGCTCAATGTTGATTTTTCCTTTATAAGCTAGACTGCCCCAGCTTTGATCCGTCAGTACATCAGAGGTGAGAATTGCAACGCTTGTGTTTTCTACTTTTTTTGTCGTTTGCTGACTTATAATCCCATGTGTTTTCGAAATAATAATAATTAAAAACGAAGCGACAACAATCAGGGCAAGCAATAAAATCAGCCTTAACTGTCTTGATCGTTGCATAGACCTTCTCCTTTTTGTTTAGCATACTTTCATTATATAAAAAAAGCATCTAAAAAGACTACATCTTTAACGAAATTCCAACTTTTTTCGACATTTCTTTCATATCTTACCTTTTTTAACACTTTCACTCCAAAAGAAAAAAGCAGAAAACATCTGTTTTCTGCTTCTGCCTTCAATCTTCATCTTTTACGTCCATATCTTCAGGGATAGGCTCATTTAAGTATTCTTCAATTTGTTTTTTGTACTTTTCCATTTGCTCTAAATGGGTGTTAAACTGCTCTTTATTTAATAAGTAGTTTTCACCATCAAATATAGCTCGTACTTTTCCTTCTTGAATCAATTTCTGCACATATTCTTCAGGAAAAGATAGATACTCTGCTGCTTCTTTTATCGTTAAATACATCCTGCTCCACCTTTTATACGTTGTAGTGTACTTCTTCTGTAGCTTTAACCATTAACTCATACTGACGCAAGCGAAGCTGGAATAATGTTAACGGATCATAGTAAGCTTCAGGATTGGCTTTCATATGACTTAACACGTCTTGATTTTCATTAATATGCGCCTGTGTTTCTTCAATCGTTTCTTTTAAAACCTCTTTTGGCTTTTCAAAGAATAGTTCAATATCAACTTCTAAATTTTTCTCAAATAAATTAAATTGCATAAAAAACTTTGCCAGCATTGATTCCGTGATATCTTGATAGTCTTGACTTTCAATGTATTTTTTATATTGATTATAAAGCAGCGTTTGGTTTTGAAGAATGGAAGAAAACAGTTTTCCTGCTCCTTTTAACAAGAGCTGCGTTGGATTAACGCGAAGTAAAATATTTTCTTCATCCAGCTGAACCCGATTAGCCATACGATTAACGTCGCGGCGCCAGTCGTCCAGCACTTTAAAATCGCAGGCTAACGTTAATTTTTGCTCATTGTACATCTTATTTAATGACTCTGCTACTTCTTCAATATCTACTTGACTCGCAATCAGCTCTTCATTTGATGTAGCAATCCAGTCCTTTAAAGAAATGCGGAACTTGGGCAGGACATCTTGCTGCAAGTGCTCTTCCACGCGCATATTCATTTGTTTATTCAGCTCAATATGAACCGTACTAAAATCACTGTCTTCCTTCACTAATTCTGAAGACTTTTTGAGTAAACGAGGAATTTTATTTTTTAGCTTTTTGCTAATATCCTCTTTGATGCCGTGATAAGCCGAAACAATACTGCTTGCTTTTTCTTGTTCTAAGTCATCCACTCGATGCAAGAAGCCATTTAATCGTACAAGCATATCTTCGTTCCATTTAATACTTTCGATCAAATGATTTTCTGTTTGATTTCTCTTCTCCACTAAGCTCTTTAGCATGTTTTGAATGAAGAACAACAGTCTGCGCGCACGCTCTTCTACTCCAACTTCGTTTGGATCGTAATAGAAATTAGCTTTAATAAACTGAGCCAAGTCTCCGTGGTGCTGACTCGATACGTAGTGAGGCGTATAGGCTAATACATGCGCCTGCGGGAAATCAGCTCCAATGCTTGCTTCAAATTCTTTTGTAATTCGCTCAATCGTTGCTTGATTATAAAGACTGTCCATATTATTGATGACAAAATGAACTGGCGTATTTGGCGCATGCTCTTTGATCTCCAGCAATAATTCTCTTTCTTCATCAAGCAGCGATTCTTTTGCATCAAGCACAAACAGTAAACCATCTGCTAAAGGAGCATATTTAAATGCATCCTGCTCACGTGCCTCTTGTTCTGTAAAGCTTGGCGTAACAATGCATGAACAATTATGCTTCTCAAGAAACATAAAAGGTTGTTTCACTTCTACAAGCGCCTGGTGAGGAGATTGCTCCGCTCCGTCAATCGTTTCCATCGGAATGATTTCTTGATCAGCGATTTGCTGGATAGATTCTTCCTCATCATGAATGAACACAAAGGTTGTTTCGTGATTTTGCGGTACCTTTTCTTCCGTAATCGATCCCACAAATGAAGACGTTGCAGCATTTGTTCCTGTAATTAATAAGTGTGTCGTATGAGCATCTAATAAAAAATCTACCCACCATTTAAAGGTGTGCCCCACTTCTAAACCATTTTCATTAGCCCATTTAATAATGCCATGGCAAAGCTTATAGTGATATTCAAGACCATCAATGTCGTTACGCGCCTCAAAAATTAATCTGCCTGCATTTTCGATTGTAATGGTATCGATAGTTGACGGAAACTTTTCATTCCATGAAAGCACGGCCGCAGACGGAAATAACGCACGTGACTTATTGGTAATTTTAAGCCAGTTTGTTAATACGTTCGGAATGACTTCATGCAATTCCTTTACAGAATGATCACTTTCCATCAAGTCGGTATACGTCTCTTGATAAAGAGTTGAAATCTCTTGCCAATAATCATAGAGGCCCACTTCAATATTCAAGAAAATATCATTGATGGTTTTAATCCAAGCAAGATAAGGAGGCTGACTCTTATATTGTTTCCATAAAGCTGAGACAAGCTGTTTGAAATACACTTGATCCACTTTGTAAAATGCAATCATCACTTGATAAAAATAGTTAGGGATAAAGTTTGCTGTATATCCTTTATCTACGTAAGTCTTTAATACCGCAAACCAATTCAACGATTCTGTCCGAATACACTCATCTACCGCAAGCTCCACTGCGCTGTTAAAGTCTTCTTGCTCTTCATAAAATCTGCGTGCAATCGCCGTGACGTTTGGATAATCTGGCTGAGAAGCAACCAGCTCGTTAATGACTTCATAAGCTCGTTCAATATTGTTATGATCCGTATAAAGTGAAAACAGCTTTAGCGCTATTTCAGCTTTTAATACTTTTGAATCCGTTTCGATGGATAGGTAAAGCTCTTCAGCGAGCGTAGACAACCCCAATTCATAATGTGCGTCGGCTGTATTTTTCTTCGCCCACAGCTTAAACTCGCCATTTACATTCTCCCACTTAAAAATCGCGGATTCAAAATCTTGGTTATGGAAGTACACTTCTCCCTGCGCTAAGCGAATGAGCGATAAGTCGTACCACTCTTTTTGCTGCTCTTCGTAATAAGCTTGTCCAAGGACTTTTACAGGCGGCTGATTTTCATTTTCTTGCATAAACGTTTCGTAATATTTCTTTTTCGTTAACTGATATTCTACCGTCATATAGTCTCTCCTTTTTGATGTCAATATTTTATGTACTCTATCAAATTCCCTTTTTTATACTTTTCATACACGATATTTTCTTACTCATATTTTACGCAAAAAAAGCCTCAAGAACTACTCTTAAGGCTTTTTTTATAACTTTTATACTATAAAAATGGCTATTTATCATAAATCCGTGCTGAAATAACAAATATATTAATAAGCATCCCGTCGAAACAGCCCCATTACTTCTACCGTTTCCGTAATATTTACGAAAGCTTCGGGATCCACCGATTGAATTAACTGCTTGAGGTTTGCAAGCTCATAGCGCGAAATCACCGTCATTAATATTTTACGGTCTTCTCTTGAATAAGCTCCTTCACCGTTCATTAACGTCACGCCGCGCACTAAATTGGTAAGAAGCTGCTGCTTCATTTCTTCGCCTTTTCTCGTAATAATGGTTAAGGTAAGCTTAATATGGCGAGTATGAATCGCATCCACTACTTTTCCTGTGACGAAAATCGAAAGCATCGTATATAAAGCCGCGTCCCAATTCACAAAGAAACCTGAAACAAATACAACCACGGCATTCATCGCTGATAATATAGCGCCAAGAGGAAATTCTTTTTTATGCGTAAGAAGCATCGCAATAATATCAAATCCACCTGTCGAAGCTGACTGACGAAAAACAAACCCTACGCCAATTCCAGTTAAAACTCCTCCAAAAACAGCTGACAGAATAGGATCTGTACTAACAGCTCTCAAGGGAATCACGTATAAAGCAATTGATAAAGCCACAACGGACAGCAGCGTATGTAAGACAAACCGCTTTCCTAACTTCATAAAACCAATAATTAAAAGGGGTAAATTCAACAAAAAATTCATTGTTCCCGTGCTTGCAGGCGTTAAAATTCCTATAATCATAGCAATACCGCTAATACCGCTGCTTAGCACTTTATGGGGGATTAAAAACCAATTGTATGCAAATCCAATTAACACAGAACCTGCTATAATAGCAATTGCTCTATACATGATGTCCCTTCACCTCTTACCACAAATATAATGTTTTCATTTATTGCTTCTTTATTATAATTCCTAAAATATTGAAAACCTTAAAAAAAGTATATTCAGAAATTTGCTGTGTTGGTGGGGTGGACAAATGTAAAAAAGCGAAAGAAAAAACCTTAGCGGTGTCCTCTTTCGCTTTAAATTCAAATAGGTTGATTTTTTATGTAGCAAATTTCCCATTTATCTTTCTATACTAATTTTCTCGTTATCAAAATCAGCTTGTTGATATTCTTCTTCAAATACCATAAACCAATACCCCGTTTGATCCTGAGCACATATAGCTTTTCTTACTTCACTCATACCTTCTGGAGTAAAGCTGCACGCATAAATTCTTTCTGAATTAATCTCAGCATCATAATATCGATAAATCATTAAAGCATTAGACTTTTGAATGGAATTTTTTTGAAGAATCAATTCATTTAAATATTTTATCCTTTCAAAAGACTCTACGAACTGAATTCCTATTACATTATGAGGAATATATTCTTCTTTCGTTTGTGAAAATAACTTTTGAATGGTATCGACATCTTTTTCCCAAACATTTTCTCGTTCTAAATGTAAGGCCAAATATAAAAAGTATTCGTCATCAAATCGAGCATCCCATTTCCACCAAGATAAATCCATTGGTCTAGAACGACCTTTCAAGCAATCGAACTTAGAGTCTTCAATAAAGGCGTCAAAGCCTAACAACTCCCCTAAATGAGCAAAATAGTCAATTTCTCGTTTTGTGAACATGGATCGATTATGTAAACTTGACAAGTTCATTCTTCGATAGCTCCGTACATAACCGTTAAAGAATGAAATTAAATTAAAGTATTGCTTTTCCATGATGGTTTCTCCTCTTTTTTACTTAAGAAGAGACAGCATCCTAAAGTGAAAGCTGCCCCTAATCAACACACATATTCAGATTATTTAACTGTAATGGAATCTAGCGTTACTTTTGTTACGGTCTTTTTAGCTCCAGGATGAACTTTTCCAGACCATTCAACTTTGAGAGTATGTTTTCCTGCTTTTAATCCTTTTTTGTTAAACACTGTAGCTTTATACTGTGGCTTATCAGCGTACAAATCAACCCAATAAGCGGTGCCGTCTAGCGTTACTTTTGCTTGTCCTTGGGTATTATCCTTAAGCGTATTTAAAGATACTTCAGTTCCATTAAATACAAACTGCATGCTAGCATTTGCTTCATTTACAGCTTTGTATGATCCTCCTGATGAACTGCTGTTTGACACTTTACTCCAGTTTCCTGTATAAGCCAAATTTGTACTAGTATCTTCGTATACCCCAGCAGTTGCTCCGTACTTCACATCTACTTTATAGCTTCCGCTTCCTTTATAAGCGTATACATCTAAATAATAAGTACCATCAGCTGACGCTACAAACGTTAAAGTTTCACTTGAAGTATTCAACTTTTCTGAATAAGCTACGATACCATCGCTAGAGTTTACAGTTTTTGCATTTTGATTATACAAATACAAATCAAAATCTGTCCCTGCAGCTCCTGATAACGACACTGTAAACTTTTCGCCTTTTGTTAACTTTACTGAATATACATCATCTTTATCTGTGGAGGCGTTCAACGTAGAGCTTATGCTATTTCCATTTAAAGACACTCCAGGTATTTCTCCATCTATATCAGCTGATACCGCTAATCCAGCGTTAACTAGACCGCCGCTTGCAACTTTTCCTGTCAAAGATGACAGTTTTGTAGTACTTTTCATCAATGTATCTTTTAGTTGTGCAGAACTGAAAGATGGATTTGCTGCTAAAACCAATGATGCTACACCCGTTACATGTGGAGCTGCCATCGATGTGCCGTCTCCATAAGCGTAACTATTTTCAGGAATGGTGCTCAAAACAGAGACACCTGGTGCAGCTACATCTACATTTTTACTACCGTAATTAGAAAAATCGCCCAGGTTACCTTGATTATCAATTGCTGCTACAGAAACAATATTAGGTAAATCATAAGCAGCTGGATAAGCAGGATAAGGGTCAATATTGTCACCATCATTTCCAGCCGCAGCTATAAAAGTAGAATTGGAACTTTTAATCACATCATATAAAGCCTGTGAGTATTCTCCGCCACCCCAAGAATTGTTAGACACTTTAACACCTTTGGATTTTGCATAGTTGATTGCGGCAATAGCACCATCTGTACTACCTCCATCAGGGCCAATAAATTTTAATGACATAATTTTGACATTTGGTGCTACACCAATTACTCCTGTAGAATTTTCTTTAGCCCCAATCGTTCCTGCTACGTGAGTACCGTGAGCATCATATTCTTCATCATAATAAACTTCATCATCATCATAATAAAAGTCCCAGCCATTTACATCATCTATATAGCCGTTACGATCATTATCTATCCCGTCACCTGCTATCTCTCCAGGATTTTTCCAAATATTATCCTTCAAATCCGGGTGATAAATATCTACACCGGTATCAATTACAGCTACCGTAGTGCTAGCGCTTCCTTTTGTTTTCACCCAAGCGCTTTCAGCGTTTATATCAATACCTTTTTTCCCTGCCACTCCATCTATATACTGACCTGTATTTTTTAATCCCCACATATATTGATAATATGGCTCTGAAACAGCGGCTGGTTTATAAATATAGTTAGGTTCAGCATATTCCACAGCGCTGGAAGCATTTAAGGCTTTTAAGATTTCTTTCATAGTTGATACATTCGTATCAAACTTTAACGTTTGAATTCCCAGTTTTTTATCTAACGTTTTATTTAACTTTAACCCTTTTACCTTTATTTTATCTCCTAAACTACTAAGAGACTTATTCGTTTTAAACTTAACAATAATTTCGTCTTTTATGTATCCTCTTTTTGCATCCGCTTCAGTTATCTTTCCTCTTCTAGTTTCTTTTTTAGAGCTACCGCTAAATAAATTCTTTTCTTTTTTCTTCACTTTACTAGCAGGAATTTGGATAGTAGGATTCAACTGTTGCGTAGCCTTTTTTACATTAGAATTAGTACTTGACTCTGCATAACTTGACTCCGCGCCTAGCGTTAATCCAGATACTAATAAACTTACTCCCAATAAAGCACTTAAAGACTTTTTCATATAGGTCCCCCTTATCAATATTGTAAAAATAATACTACAGACCTATAATATCAGAATTTTAAGAAAATATAACTATTTAATTTTAGACATTTTGCGACAAAAGAACTATAAAATTATTTACTTATACTTTTTATTTATAAGGAAAATAAAAGATCGCTATCATTTCATTGATAGCGATCTACGTATTTATCCTCTTATTTTAATGTAAGCACCGCCACATTCTCCACGTGCGTCGTATGCGGAAACATATCAACAGGCTGAACTTCAACCGTCTCATATCCGCCTTTTTCTAAAATAGCTAGGTCACGTGCGAGAGTTGCTGGTCCGCATGAAACATAGACAACTTTTTTCGGCTTCATGTCAATGATGGTATTCAAAAGAGCTTCGTCGCATCCTTTTCGCGGCGGATCTACGACGATGACGTCCGCTTTGATACCTTGTTTGTACCAGTTTGGAATGACGACTTCTGCTTCGCCTACTTCAAATTCAGCGTTGTGAATACCGTTTAGCTCAGCGTTGCGCTTTGCATCTTCAATCGCTTCAGGCACGATTTCAACGCCATATACTTTTTTCGCTTTTTGAGCGAGAAATAATGAGATTGTTCCGATTCCACAGTAAGCGTCAATAACCGTTTCTTCTCCTGTTAAATCTGCATACTCAAGCGCTTTGTCATAAAGCACTTTCGTTTGCTCAGGGTTTACTTGGTAGAATGATTTTGCTGAAATGGCAAATTTAACGTCGCCGATATAATCGTAAATATATTCTTCTCCCCAAAGTACGTTCGTTTGGTTCCCTAAAATGACGTTTGTGCGCTTGCTGTTTACGTTTTGAACAATTGATTTCACGTTCGGCACGGCTTCGATAATGTCTTCTATAATACGCTTTTTGTTTGGCAGCTCAGCTGTACGAGTCACAATGACAACCATGATTTCACCCGTTACAAGTCCGTAGCGCGCCATGATATGACGAAGTGAGCCTTTATGTTTTTGTTCTTGATAAGCAGAAATGCCATGTTTTTCACAGATTGATTTAACAGCTTGAACAACATCATCATTTGCTTGCTGCTGAATCAAACAGGCATCCATGTTAATGATGTCGTGGCTTCGCTGCTGGTAAAACCCAGCGACCAAACCGCCTTCTCGTTCTGCCACGGGAACTTGAGCTTTGTTTCGATAGCGCCAAGGATCGTTCATTCCTAGCGTCGAATGTACCGGAACGTCAGGTAAATGACCAATTCGCGCCATGACGTCTTTTACTTGCTTTTGTTTAAATTGCAACTGTCCTTCATAGCTTACATGCTGCAGCTGACAGCCTCCGCACTGCTTGTAGACCGGACAGGGTGCTTCAACACGCTGTTCACTAATTGTATGGTGCTTGATAAGCTTGCCAAACGCATAGCCTTTTTTTACTTTAATAACTTTTACTTGGCCGCTTTCACCGGGCAGCGCATTTTGAACGAAAATAGGAAATCCGTTCACTTTCGCTACACCCGCTCCGTCATGCGTTAAATCTTCAAACGCAACATCTATATATTCATTTTTTTCTACAGGTGGTTTTAATTTTTCCATTTATCGTTACATCCTTTTAGTCATTTGAAAATGCTGAACTGATTGTACCATAAGAGCGAAAGCCAAACAAAGAAAAGCATGAAAAAAGATCGCATTTAGGCGATCTCATTTTTTTCCATCAATTCAGCTGTTGCTTTTGGAACAAAGATTTCTACATGGCGATATAAGTTTACAAATTCCCCAGGCAATAATCCGCCGTACTCGCCATCTAGATTTAACTGCATTTTATCATTTGTATGAATTTTAACACGGTTCGCTTTTGTGTAGATAATATGAGGATCATTGATGTGTTCTCCTCGCAGCGCAAGTGTCGCAATTCGAATAAATTCAGCTAAATTTGCTTTCTTTAAAATAATTAAATCAAACATGCCGTCATCTAAAGAAGAATCTGGTGCCAGCTTTTCAAAACCGCCGACTGAGTTCGTTAAGGAAACGAGGAAGAACATAATCTCTCCGCCAAAGAATTTTCCGTCATACTCAATTTCAACAGATGTTGGTTTAATAGAAGGAAGCATTTCCATGCCTTTTAAATAGTAAGCTAGCTGTCCAAGCATTGTTTTTAACTTGCTTGGCACTTCATATGTCAATTCAGTTAAACGGCCGCCTCCGGCGATATTTACAAAGTAATGCGTTTCTCCGTCGTTTGTTACACAGCCCAAGTCAATTGGCTTTGTTACGCCTTCTACAATAACATCAATAGCGCCTTCAATCGTACGGGGCACATTAATGGCACGAGCAAAGTCGTTGGTTGTTCCAACAGGAATAATACCTAGCTGCGGACGATAGTCTTGTCCAGCGATACCGTTTACGACTTCATTGATGGTACCGTCTCCACCGGCTGCAATTACAACGTCAAAACGACGCTCTACTGCTACTTTAGCAGCTTCTGTTGCATCACCAGCGCAAGTTGTAGCATGACAAGATGTTTCGTAGCCTGCTTGCTCTAGCTTTTGCAAGACTTCCGGTAAGTTTTTCTTAAAAATTTCACGGCCCGATGTCGGGTTATAAATAATTCTCGCTCTTTTCATATTCATCATCCTAATAATGATAATTTGTCACAAATCTTTGCCTACTTTTATCAGTGAAAGAATGCCCCCTCACATTACATCATCAACAAGAGGGGGCATGAACAAACATATTATAAAGAAATTAACCTTGATATACAATATTCACGTTTCGGTTTTTATTCATACCTTCAGCGCGATCGCCCTTACTCATAATAAATGTGAGATGGATATCCACCTCACATTTATTTATCAAATTTAGCGTTTATTAATTTCTTCTAAAAGAATTTTATTAACCATCGGTGGGTTCGCTTGGCCTTTTGAAGCTTTCATAATTTGACCAACTAAGAAGCCAATTGCACGATCCTTACCGTTTTTGAAATCTTCAATAGATTGAGGGTTTGCATCTAATGCATCTGTTACGAATTTACGTAAAGTTGCATCATCAGAAATTTGTACAAGACCTTTTTCTTTTACAATTTTCTTTGCATCTCCACCATTTTCAATTAATTCTTTGAATACTTTTTTCGCAATTTTAGACGAAATTGTACCTTCTTGAATTAATTGAATCATACCAGCTAGACCTTCAGGTGTTAAGGCTACATCTGAAAGTTCTTTTTGGTTTGAGTTTAAGTAAGCAGAAACTTCACCCATTAACCAGTTAGAAGATAGCTTCGCGTCTCCGCCCGCAGCAAGCGTTGCTTCAAAGAAATCAGACATTTCTTTTGTTAGCGTTAATACCATTGCATCATAAGCAGGTAAGCCAAGCTCTTCTACATAGCGCTTTTTACGAGCATCTGGAAGTTCAGGAATCGAAGCACGAACGCGTTCTTTCCACTCTTCGTCGATGTGTAATTCTAATAAGTCAGGCTCTGGGAAGTAGCGGTAGTCGTCAGATCCTTCTTTTACACGCATTAGAATTGTTTCGCCCGTAGACTCGTCAAAACGGCGTGTTTCTTGCTCGATTAAGCCACCAGACAATAACACTTTTTCTTGACGAATTTCTTCGTGTTCAAGACCGCGGCGCACATAGTTAAATGAGTTTAAGTTCTTTAACTCAGCTTTTGTACCGAACTCTTCTTGTCCAACTGGACGTAAAGAGATATTGGCATCACAGCGAAGTGAACCTTCTTCCATTTTACAATCAGATACGCCTGTATATTGAATAATTGATTTTAATTTTTCTAAATAAGCATATGCTTCTTCAGGAGAACGCATATCTGCTTCTGATACAATCTCAATTAGAGGTGTACCTTGACGGTTGAAGTCTACTAGTGAATAGCCATCGCCCGTATGCGTTAGCTTACCAGCATCTTCTTCTAAATGAAGTCGGTTGATACGAATACGCTTCGTTTCACCTTTAACTTCTACTTCAATCCAACCGTTCTCGCCAATTGGTTTATCAAATTGAGAGATTTGATAAGCTTTTGGGTTATCCGGATAGAAATAGTTTTTACGGTCAAACTTTGTATCTGTTGCGATTTCACAGTTTAGCGCAAGCGCTGCTTTCATCGCAAAATCAACTGCTTCTTTGTTTAACACAGGTAATACGCCAGGATAACCTAAGTCAATTACACTTGTGTTAGCATTTGGAGCCGCACCAAATGCGTTTGGACTTGCTGAGAAAATTTTAGATTTTGTCTTAAGCTCAACGTGTACTTCAAGACCAATAATCGTTTCAAAGTTCATCTTTATCTCACCCCTTACAGTGCTGGTTTCGCTTTATGATGCTCAGTTGCTTGTTCGAATGCATGAGCAACACGATAGATTGTGCTTTCGTCGAAATGCTTACCGATAATTTGTAACCCTAATGGCAATCCATTTGATAAGCCGCAAGGCACAGAAATACCAGGTACTCCAGCAAGGTTTACTGGGATTGTTAAAATATCGTTTGCATACATTGTTAATGGATCGTCTGTTTTCTCACCAATTTTGAATGATGGAGTTGGTGTAGTTGGTCCGATGATAACGTCATAGTTTTCAAATACAGACTCAAAGTCTTGCTTAATTAACGTACGTACTTGCTGTGCTTTTTTGTAGTAAGCATCATAATAACCAGAGCTTAACGCAAACGTTCCAAGCATGATACGGCGTTTTACTTCGTTTCCAAAGCCTTCGCTTCGAGACTGCTTGTACATTTCGATTAAGTTCTCAGCATTATCTGTACGATATCCGTAGCGAACGCCGTCAAAACGAGATAAGTTAGCAGACGCTTCAGAAGAAGATAATAGATAATACGTAGCTAATGCGTATTTAGAGTGTGGAAGCGATACTTCTTCCCAAGTTGCGCCTAGTCCTTCTAACACTTTTAGTGCATCTAAAACAGACTGGCGAGCTTCCTCGCCCACACCTTCGCCTAAGTATTCTTTTGGAACAGCAATTTTAAGACCTTTTACGTCACCTGTTAAAGCAGATACATAATCCGGTACATCAACATTAGCAGAAGTAGAGTCCATTGGGTCTACGCCTGAAATTGCTTGAAGTAAGTATGCATTATCTTCAACAGAATTTGTGATTGGTCCGATTTGATCTAAAGAAGATGCAAATGCCACCAATCCGTAACGAGATACGCGACCATACGTTGGTTTTAATCCGACAACACCGCAATAAGCAGCTGGCTGACGAATTGAACCACCTGTATCAGAACCTAAAGAAAACGGAACTTCACCTGCTGCTACAGCTGCAGCTGAACCACCGCTAGATCCACCTGGTACGTAATCTAAATTCCATGGGTTGCGCGTTAACTGAAGACCTGAGTTTTCAGTTGACGAACCCATTGCGAATTCATCCATATTTAATTTACCGATTGTTACCGCTTCAGCTGCCTGCAATTTTTGAACAACTGTTGCATCATAAATCGGATCAAAGTTTGCTAGAATTTTACTAGAACAAGTTGTACGTAAATCTTTTGTGACAATATTATCTTTTACACCGATTGGCATACCAAATAATAGGCCAAATTCATCTTTTGTTTGTAGTGCTTCATCTAGCTCTTTTGCATAAGCACGAGCATTGTCTTCATTAAGCGCTAAGAACGCACCTACTTTATCATCTACTTCATTAATACGTTTATATGATTCGTCTACTAAATCTTGTACACGTACTTCTTTCTTGTGTAAAAGGCTATGTAGTTCTGAAAGTTTACGATCGAATAAAGACATCGTAAAGCCTCCTTCCTTATTCTAAAATAGTTGGTACTCGAATGTAGCCATCCTTGTGGTCTGGTGCATTTTTCACTACGTCTTCAATTGGTAAACCTTTAGCTGGCTTATCTTCACGCATTACGTTTTTCATATTCAATACGTGAGAAGTTGGTTTTACATTTGTAGTATCTAACTCATCTAATTGTTCTGCATATGTAATAATAGCATCTAATTGTTTTGTAAATAGTTCAGCTTCGTCATCCGTCACCGCAAGTCTCGCTAAGTTTGCAACGTGTTTTACTTGATCAACAGAAATTCTTGACATGTTCCTTCACCTCCGAATATTCGTCCCACTACAATATACTGATAATACCAAACTTCACTAGCAACAGGCAACATTTCTGAGACTAGTTCCTAAAATATTAAAAACCCCGCCAGGCAAGACAGGGCTTACATTTATCACTTCTATTTTATACCAAATCTATTTCATTCAAACAACATTCCATACTTTTCCTTTATCATAAAATATTTCTCTCTGGCATAGGTATAAAATAACCTTCTTTTTAGAAAAGATAGATAGAAAGAGAAACATGCTTCAGATGAACACACCACCATGTTTTAATTTCACTAGTCTTTGGGAAAGTAAAGAAAACGAATAACTACTTTACCGTAAAAGAGGTGCTATAAAAATTGAATAAAATACTTATACAGTCAGTCATCCACCAGCGCCCTGTGTATCAGCAAAGCGGAAGATGGTTTGTATTAGATGAAGAATTCAAGTGGGATTTGCCCACCTTGCAAAAAGATGTTTTTGCTTGTTTAAATAAAGCCTTTCATATTCCTATCATTTTTTGTGATTCATGCGAAGCCAATAAAATTGTCTCTGCTCTTGGAGAAGAAGAAGCAGAATACCTGCAGTTTGCATCAGGCGTTTACTGGCGAGAAGTCGGCATTATATTTATTTTTAAATTTGAGGACTATCTTCCGCTTGTTGAAACGATCTTTCACGAGCTGCGCCACTATATTCAAGATCACATCCCTTATTATCAGAAAGAATTTGAGCTTGATAAAAAGCGCCCGTATGAAGAGCGGACAACCGAACAAGATGCGTTTGCATTTGCTGCTTATTATCTTGCTAAGTTTACAAGACAAAATTCTCACGCCATTCCTTCATAGGAGGCAATCTCATAGAATTAGAAAAAGACACTGCTTGAGCAGTGTCTTTTTTGCTTACTCTTCGTAAATATGAACGAACGGCTTGTCTTCATCTGCTTTTCTAACAATGAGAGCTTCCGGTCCGCTTACTGAGTTAATAGAGATACTCGTTTCCATATATGAAGGGAAATGATCAAGCATTAAACCAGCAACGTACTGAGTAAATCCTACAATTTCACCTTTTCCGTAAAATTGTACGGGAATATCAATCGTCATCTTTTGAAGCTGTCCATCTTTGTAATACCCTTTCCCTACTACGCTTGTAAAGTTCGGGAAGTAGTCTTCGATTTGCGCTTTAAACTCATCAAATTTCATCGCATCGTCTCGATGATCTTTTGTTGCATCTGATGATGGGAATAAATAATATTGCTCGTCTAAATTATCCCAGCTGCCAACGGCCGTATCATTTGAACCTGCATTTCCGACAGCTATAAAGTTACCCGGTGTTAAAGAAGACTTAGCACTTTGTTTGAATAGCGCTACTCGAACTGGCACATTTTCTAGGCCTTTGATGTCGCGCATACGCTTAACAATCTCATCTGCCATTTGCTTTCCTTGGGCTTCAATCTCTTTATTTGTAAGCTTCACTTCACGAGCATAGCCATTTTCTTCTGTATAATAATGAACGGAATTCATCGCCAGGCCAATTGTGACGCCTCCAAGTTTTACCTTGTCGTCTCCGTCTTGGATAAGGTAATCTTGCTCAGTAATGTTCGCTAAGTACATTGGGCTTGTTTCGTTACGAGTTTTCAAATCGCCTTTTTCCGTATCGATTGGATTTAACCCATTGTTTTTAAGCTTCTTTTTCGCCGTCTTATCTTTTGTTTTACTTTGAAGATCTTTAAACTGTTTATCGCTCAGCTTACGGCTTAACCATGAGCGAATAGTATCTTTATCAAGGTACTGGCCTTCTTGATACACATATTTTTTCGGAGAATAGCTATCTGTCGATAAGCGCATTAAGCCTGTTTCAAATTCTTGCGCATCCAAGCGGTTGTTTAAGTTTGCTGCGACTAAGCCTCTTGCCACTCCCGCTTTAAATGGAAGAATTGTTCGGTAATAATCATCTGAAATACTATACTTCGGAATAACTGCTTTTTCTTTCTTGTTGTTGGTTTGTTGAACAGTCTCTTTATCGTCCGAAAGATTCGGTGCACACGCTGAAGTTACAAGCATGACCGCAAGAGAAAGTAACAATATCTTTTTCAACTACACACACCTCTTATTTATTTAATTCCGTAAGTAGCCTTGCCTCATCCCATACTTCAATTTCAAGCTCGTTAGCTTTTGTCAGTTTGGAACCAGCCTCTTCCCCTGCCACAACAAGGTCTGTCTTTTTACTTACGCTTCCTGTGACTTTACCGCCAAGTGCTTCAATTCGTGCTTTTGCCTCATTGCGAGATAGCTGTTCAAGCTTACCTGTTAATACAACGGTTTTACCAGCAAAAACAGAATCTACATTTTCTACACTTACAAGCTTGGGTCCTTTGTATGTAAGGTTTACTCCATACTCTTTTAATTCATGTATAAGTTCTTGAACCTCTTCTTGTGTAAAGTAAGCAACAATAGCATCAGCCATTTTGGCACCAATTTCATTAATTGCCACTAATTCATCATACGTTGCTTTTGTTAACTTGTCTATGGTTTCAAAGTGCTGAGCTAACGTCTTTGCAGCTTTTGCTCCGACATGGCGAATGCCCAAACCAAAAAGCAAACGCTCAAGCGAATTTTCTTTCGATGCTTCGATGGCTGCAATCAAATTATCAGCAGATTTCTCACCCATGCGCTCAAGCTCGATTAACTGATGTTTTGTCAGCGTATAAATATCCGCTACGTCTTTAATTAACTGTTCGCGAAATAATTGCGATATAACTTTTTCACCAAGTCCATCAATGTTCATCGCATTGCGGGACACGAAATGAATAAGTCCTTCACGAATTTGAGCAGGACAGCTTGGATTAATGCAGCGAAGCGCAACTTCTTCTTCTAAACGCACCAGTTCACTTTCACATTCCGGACAGTGAGTAGGCATCGTAAACTCTTGCTCTTCTCCCGTTCGCTTCTCCTCAATCACATTCACTACCTCAGGAATAATATCTCCTGCTTTTTTCACTACGACATAATCTCCGATGCGAATGTCTTTTTCACGAATCAAATCTTCATTGTGAAGAGACGCACGCTGTACCGTCGTACCTGCTACTTGAACAGGCTCCAAAATAGCTGTTGGCGTAATGACACCTGTACGGCCTACCGTCAGCTCAATATTTACAAGCTTGGTTACAACTTCTTCAGCAGGAAACTTATAAGCAATAGCCCAACGTGGACTTTTGGCCGTTGTTCCAAGCTCAGCCTGCTGATCAAATGAATCTACTTTTACAACAATGCCATCAATATCATAAGATAGTTCTGGACGTTGCGTTTGCCAGCTTTCGATGTAAGCAATCACATCATCAATGGTTTCACATGTCTGTCTTTCCTTATTTGTTTTAAAACCAAGCTCATCGAGTAAATTCAAACTTTCGCTGTGAGAGTCGATTTCTAATTCTCCTGTATCAGTCATGGCATATACAAAGATATCTAAATTACGTTTTGCCGCAATTTTAGGATCTAGCTGACGCAGTGAGCCTGCAGCTGCGTTACGCGGGTTAGCAAACGGAACCTCATCCCTTTCCATTTTTGCTTCATTAAGTGCTTTGAATGATTTTCTCGGCATAAATGCTTCTCCGCGAACTTCCATTGATAACGGTTCTTTAATTCGCAGTGGAATAGAGCGAATTGTTTTTAAGTTTTCAGTAATATTTTCACCAGTCGTACCGTCTCCGCGCGTAGCCCCCAGCACTAAGTATCCATCTTCATAGCGAAGAGATACAGCAAGACCGTCAATCTTAAGTTCGCATACATAAGAAAACTCATCTCCAACGGCTTGGCGCACTCGGCGATCAAAATCCCGAAGGTCTTCTTCATTAAATGCATTTCCTAAACTTAGCATAGACGTTTGATGCTGAACCTTCTCAAACGCATCGAGCACTTGGCCGCCGATGCGCTGAGTAGGTGAGTCAGCTGTTTTTAATTCTGGAAATGATTCTTCTATCTCAATTAACTCATTCATTAATTTATCGTATTCTGCATCTGGAACAGATGGCTGATCTAACACATAATATTCATAGCCATATTGATTTAATAAGTCACGTAATTCTTGAACGCGGGATTTTGCTGTCTCAAACTCCATATTCTAGCTCCTTTTCACGATTACACTTTCGTAACCGGGGCAAATTTAGCAAGCAGTCTTTTTACACCTGTAGGACTAGGAAAAGCAATGTCTAATTCTTTTGAATCTCCTTCTCCTTTTACACTTACAACTGTACCAATTCCCCATTTTTTATGCTCGGCCTTATCTCCAACGCTCCATCCAATTGATTCACTGCCTGTTGACACAAGCTTCGTTTTTGCCACGGCCGCTTGTCGGCGCGCTGCAAACGGCGAAGCTGAAGCCCCTGAACGACCAGCAGCAGGTTTGCGCATTGCTTCATTTAAAGATTCCACAAGCTCGCTTGGGATTTCTCCAATGAAGCGGGATTTTGGATTAACGTTTGTTTTACCAAATAGTGTGCGCATTTGAGCATTTAATAAATACAATTCTTGTTCAGCACGCGTAATCCCTACGTAGGCTAAGCGTCGTTCCTCTTCCATTTCATTATCTTCGAATAATGATCGGCTATGAGGGAATACGCCTTCTTCCATACCCATTAGAAAAACAACCGGGAACTCTAGACCTTTTGCCGAGTGAAGCGTCATCAGAATCACTTGTTCGTTCTCTTCTTCTTCCTCGTCTTCAAGCTTATCGATATCAGCAACAAGTGCTAAATCGGTTAAAAATGCTACTAAGCTTTTATCTTCACTTGCTTCTTCAAACGTTTTTGTGACAGATAAAAACTCATCAATATTCTCTAAGCGGCTTTGTGCTTCAATTGTTTTTTCCACTTTAAGCGCTTCACGGTATCCTGTTCTTTCTAATACTTGTTCCACAAGCTCTGTAACAGACATATAGTCTTGCATTTGAGCTAAGTTCGAAATCATCGATTGGAAATCACGAAGGGCTTTTGTTGCTTTGCCTGTTAACCCCATTAATTCTACTTCATCCAGCGCTTTGAAAATAGAAATGTCATGAACGTTTCCGTAATTGGCCACTTTATCGACTGAAGTAGCTCCAACTCCGCGCTTTGGAACGTTCACAATACGAGCTAAGCTAATGTCATCATCTTGGTTGGCAATTAAGCGCAAGTATGCAAGCAAATCTTTAATCTCTTTGCGGTCGTAGAACTTAATGCCGCCGACAATTGTATAATTAATATTGGATTTTAACAGCACTTCCTCCATCACACGAGACTGTGCATTTGTACGATACAAAATGGCAAAATCACTGTATTTACGCTTTCCGCTGTCTACTGCTTCTTTAATTTTACGTGCTACAAACTGTGCCTCATCATGCTCACTCATTGCTTGGTAATGATAAATCTTCTGGCCTTCATCGTTTTCCGTCCATAAGTTTTTCACTTTACGATTCATATTGTTTGCAATGACGCCGTTTGCCGCAGCCAAAATCGTTTTAGTTGAACGATAATTTTGTTCAAGCAAAATAGTTTTGGCTTTTGGGTAATCTTTTTCAAATGACAAGATATTTGTAATATCAGCCCCGCGCCAGCGGTAAATAGACTGATCTGAATCCCCTACTACGCATACATTTTCAAATCTTGCAGCTAGCAAGCGAACCAGCATATACTGTGCATGATTTGTATCTTGATACTCGTCCACATGAATATATTGAAACTTGCGCTGATAGTAAGTTAACACTTCAGGAACTCGTTTAAATAGCTGAATCGTTGTCATAATCAAATCATCAAAATCGAGCGCTTGGTTTTTCTTTAAACGCTTTTCATACTCTTTGTAGACTTTGCTTACAACTTCTTCATAAGGTCCCGTTGCTGTTTTATCAAATTCTTCCGCTACTTTCAGTTCATTTTTAGCTGAACTAATGCTTCCTAATAACGAGCGCGGATCGAATTTTTTTGGATCGATGTTTTGGTCTTTTAAAATATTTTTAATAACGGAAAGCTGATCCGTTGAATCTAAAATCGTAAAGTTACGATTAAAGCCAATACGATCAATATCTCTTCGTAAAATACGCACGCACATCGAGTGGAACGTTGAAATCCAGATATCTTCTGCCACTCCGCCAACGATATTTGAAACACGCTCTCTCATTTCACGAGCTGCTTTGTTTGTAAAAGTAATGGCTAAAATATTCCAAGGTGCAACTTCTTTTTCTGCCATTAAAAACGCAATTCGATGCGTTAATACACGTGTTTTTCCACTTCCTGCACCGGCCATAAGTAATAGTGGTCCGTCTGTCGTTTTAACTGCCTCTTGTTGCTGAGGGTTTAATCCTGTTAATAATTTTTCACTTAAAAAATTCACGTTTTCACCGCCTATATCGAACATATATTCTCTATTCTACTTTATTTATTTTTCACTGTGCAATATTCTTTTTTACTGCTTTTACAGTTTTTAACGCTTCCGATAAATTTGTGTAAATAACATTTCCTACAATAACCGTATCGGCTAGCTCTCCCATCTCACTCGCTTGCTCTTTTGTCTCAATACCCCCGCCGTAAAATAACTTCGTCTCATTTAGTGAATTTTTCACTTCTGCCACTAATTCAGGATCTCCATACGTTCCGCTGTATTCTAGATAGAAAACAGGCAAATGAAACATGCGTTCAGCCATACGAGCATACGCTACAACATCTTCTGCATCCAAATCTGTTTTCGCTTCTGTTAGCGCAGCTACTTTTGCTTCGGGGTTAAGTACGCAGTATCCTTCTACAAAAATTTCATCCCAGTCCATGATCTCTCCGTATTCCTTCATAGCCGCGTGATGTAAATCAACAATCCACTTTGGATCCTTGCTGTTTAAAACGGTCGGAATAAAATAAGAATCAAACCCAGGTGTTACAGAGTCAATTGTTGATACTTCAAGCGCACACGGCACCGTGTAGCGGCGAATACGCATTAACAGCTGCAGTACATTGTCTAGAGTCACTCCATCAGATCCTCCGACAAGAACCGCATCCGTGCCGGATTCGCAAATTTTCTCTAAATCTGCATCTGAAATCTCTTTATTAGGATCTAATTTAAAGACATGTCTCCACTCTTTAATATCATACATATATGTTCCTCCATTTCTTTACACTTAAAAGTTCGCGCTCGTCCATTTGTTCATTATAACAAAACTAAGAGGGTGAAATGAAAGGAAAACCGAACTTTTCATCACGTTTTTTGTTTTCAAAAAATATGGTGAAAAGATATGGTTTTATCCTCAAATCCCGGAAGAAAACATCACAAAAAAAAGCCCATTTTGCACAAGGTTATTGTTTCTCTGCATAGGATATGCTAATATATAGCTACTAAAATTCATATGAAATACGCTGAAGGATCAATAGTACTTAAATCCTCTTCACAAAGCGAACTAGGGACGGTGAGAGCCTAGAGAATGGTTTAAGGAAAAGGCAATCTGGAGTATATACAGACGAAGGTGGATACATTTTGTATCAACCAGGGTGGAACCGCGGGAAAAACTCTCGTCCCTGGGCATATTGTTGATATGCCCAGGGACGAGAGTTTTTTTGTACCCGCTCTTTTTGTTTCGCTTGAATCACTACCATTTACAGGAGGAATTAGAATGTCAAAAACAATGGATCAAATCGTATCTCACGCTAAACACCGCGGCTTTGTATTTCAAGGATCTGAAATTTACGGCGGTCTTGCAAATACATGGGATTACGGCCCGCTTGGCGTAGAATTAAAAAACAATATTAAAAAAGCATGGTGGAAAAAATTTATTCAAGAATCTCCATACAACGTTGGTTTAGACGCTGCGATTTTAATGAATCCAAAAACATGGGAAGCTTCTGGTCACTTAGGAAACTTTAATGACCCAATGATCGACTGTAAGGATTGTAAAGCCCGTCATCGTGCCGATAAACTAATTGAAGAAAAACTTCAAGAAAAAGGCATTGAAATGATCGTAGACGGCCTTTCATTTGATGCAATGGCTGACTTAATTAAAGAACATGAAATTACATGTCCTGAGTGTGGTTCAGCTAACTTCACTGAAATTCGTCAATTTAACTTAATGTTCAAAACGCACCAAGGTGTAACTGAAACATCAACAAATGAAATTTACCTTCGTCCTGAAACAGCTCAAGGTATTTTCGTAAACTTTAAAAACGTTCAGCGCTCAATGCGTAAAAAGCTTCCGTTCGGTATCGGCCAAGTGGGTAAAAGCTTCCGTAACGAAATTACACCTGGTAACTTCACATTCCGTACGCGTGAATTTGAACAAATGGAACTTGAATTCTTCTGTAAACCAGGCACTGAATTAGAGTGGTTTAACTACTGGAAAGAAACATGTAATAAATGGCTTCTTTCTCTTGGTATGAAAGAAGAAAATGTTCGTCTTCGCGACCATGATGATGATGAACTTTCTCACTACAGTAATGCAACAACAGACTTTGAATACAAGTTCCCATTCGGCTGGGGAGAACTATGGGGCGTAGCTTCTCGTACAGACTATGACTTAAAGCAGCATATGGAACACTCTGGAGAAGACTTCCAATATGTTGATCAAGAAACAAACGAACGCTATGTACCTTACTGCATCGAGCCTTCTTTAGGCGCTGACCGTGTAACATTAGCTTATATGATTGATGCATATGAAGAAGAAACGTTAGAAGATGGCTCTTCTCGTACAGTTATGCAGCTTCACCCTGCTTTAGCACCATTTAAAGCTGCTGTATTGCCACTTTCTAAAAAGCTTTCTAACGAAGCTCGCGCTGTCTTTGAAGATTTAGCAAAATACTTTATGATTGACTATGATGATGCTGGTTCAATCGGTAAACGTTACCGTCGCCATGATGAAATCGGTACGCCGTTCTGTATTACATTCGATTTCGATTCATTAGAAGACAATCAAGTAACAATCCGTAACCGCGACACAATGGAACAAAAACGTGTAGCAATTAGCGACCTTAAAAATATCATTGAAGAAGCAACTCAATTTTAATTAAAAAATAAGCGTATGGCTGCTTCAGCCATACGCTTTACTTTTGATTCGAATCTTCTTGAAGGCGTTCTAACACCATTTGATACGCATCGCTTCCATAATTCAAGCAGCGTTTAACACGGGAAATAGTTGCTGTGCTTGCTCCAGTTTCCGTCTCAATTTTATGGTACGTGTTGCCTTCTCGCAGCATTCTTGCTACTTCTAAGCGCTGTGCTAATGATTGAATTTCATTAACTGTACATAGGTCATCAAAAAATTGATAGCATTCTTCAAGGTTTTCTAATGATAAAATCGCTTGAAATAGCTGATCTAATTCTTTTCCTCGTAGTTTGTTGATTTGCATCGTATCGAACTCCTTTATCATTGGCTTTCTTTACTGGTTGTTTCTATCTATAAAATACAGTTTCTATATTTATTTGCACATACATTCATTCTGTATGAAGACAGCCAATTTCATACAAATTTCAAATTCCTTTGATACTTTTATATTTTAACGCATTATAGACGGAAAAAGTACTTTTTTATTCATAACATCATAAATTCCTACTGGCGTGATACGAATATAGGGCAAATGTGTAGACGAAAAGAACAGCAGTGAATAGACAGGATCATCGTGCTTGTATCCTCGCCCACCCAGCACTTTCTTGAGTTCTACCTCTCGTTTACTTAACTCCTCCATCGGCAGGTTTGACATGACTCCTTTTAACGGAAGAACCAGTTCGTATACTACTTTCTCATCTTCTGTAATGACAATACCGCCTCCAATTTCTTTCATACGTTTGAATGCACACATCATATCTTTTTTCGATTTTCCAATTAAAATAAAATCACCTGTATTTGAAAATGAACTCGCCAGTCCCGATACATTTGTCGCAAATCCTTTTAACAGCGTATTGATCCGCCACTTGCCTTCTCGGTCCACCAGCACTAAAAAACTTTCATCATGATCAGAGGCCAATACATCTCCGCTCACATTCAAGTGAATTGAATACGGCTCCATAATAACAGCATTTTTCATTTTTACGCCTACTGGCATTGAAAATTGAAAATCGTCCATCGTTAAATCAAAGTCCAACTTTAACGGTGAAAAACCAAACTTTTCCCAAGGAAATTCTACTGAGGCTAATGCTTGTTCTTTGCCTTCTTTTTTCATCCACTTTCCTTTTGCTAGCACAGAGACCGGAGTAGGCCGCATAGGATCTTCTAAAATATTAATATTAGCCACACAGCCTGTTGCTACATGCCCGTGCAAATGTTCCATGTTATAATAGCGAGCAATATTTACAGACACCATATTATAAGCATCTAACACGGGAACCCCTTCTGAAATAGCTAATGTAATTAACATATCTGACACGCCATTTTGGTAAAAAGAAGGCGGAGAACCGTCTGTATTCATCGTAATATGGTCAAAATAATCTACCTGCAGCTCTTTTAACTCCTGCAGCAATTTTGGCAAATCCGGCCGAATTGAAGAGTGGCGCAAAGCAACGTCATAGCCTTGTGTTAACCGAGCAACAACATCTTCCCCAGTCATAGACTCATGGTCGCTGTCTGCTCCGAGCAATTTCATTTTTGCCAAGGTAAATGCTGACGCCCCTGGGAAATGTCCTTCAATGTGCTTTCTCATCCGTTTTGTCTCTTGAACCCAGTGAAGCATTAAATCATCTCCGTCTAAAAGCTTCGGCCAACTTGTCAGTTCGCCTCCTTGTAAGACAGCTTCATTTTGTAGCCAAGAAGTAATGTTTGTATGTGAGAAGATGTCAGCCTCTTCATCAATTTCCGTCTGCGAATCAAATCTGCACCACCAATACAGCGATTGTGGTAACGTTTTCATTTCTTCAATCAATGAAAACGCCGTTTTTTGTTCGAGCTGTAAAGCGAGAATTAAATTATCATTAAACAAAGTCGTTGTTCCGTGCTTGGCTGCATATTGGGAAAAAGTCTGGGGATTATATAACTGAAACGGGTGAACATGGGGCTCAATATACCCAGGAACCACATATTTCTCACTGCAGTCTATAATCTCTGTAGAAGCGTCCGTGTGCTTAGGCATCTCTGAGCCGACGTATACAATACGATCTTGGTAGACCCAAATATGTGCTTTTTTCCACTGCTTCATTCGAGCGTTCAAATATGTTGCATCTTTTAAGACAATAGTTGGTGCTTTTTGACCGTTTAATACTAAGAGCTGCTGTCTAATATGTTTGCTTTTCCAGCGGTATCTTTGTTCCGGCATGCTAAATTCCCCCTAATTTACTATGTATTTTTATCGTAACACATCCGTGATGTAAACGCATTCAGAAACTGTTATTAATTTTATGAATAAAGGTGATAAAACATGAAACCAAATATCGGCATTGTTAACGCATTAATTCGACTTACGCTGGGTTTTACCCTTCTTTCTTGGACAACATCTCGTTTATCTCGCAGACCGTACAAAGATTCATACATCTTCTTAGGGTTAATGGGCGCTTTAAAAGTTGCAGAAGGCATCACGCGTTTTTGTCCCCTTACGTACGCATATGATTCATGTCAAAAACATGATGAACATGAACACCATCCAAACGGAAACGAAGAAACGTATAATCCTTCATAAGGTAAAAAGGAGAGCCGGAGCTCTCCTTTTTTATTTTAAAGCTGCTTTTGTTAATGCACGATGGCCGATGTCTTTGCGATAGAAAAAGCCTTTTTCTACATCAATATGAGCCATTTGTTTGTATACTTCTTGCTGCGCTTCTTGAAGGGTTGCTCCTTTGGCACCTACTAATAGAACGCGGCCCCCGTTTGAAACGTATGTGTCGTTTTCTAAAGCTGTACCAGCGTGGAAAACAAGCGCGTCTTCACTAATCGCATCCAACCCGTTAATTGGCGCACCTTTTTGATAATCTTCTGGGTAGCCTGCTGCTGCTAATACGATTCCGATAGCCGCTTCGTCATCCCATTCAATTTCTACTTTTTCTTCTTTCAAAATGCGAAGAAGCACATCGACTAAATCGCTTTTCATACGCGGCAGTACAACCTGTGTTTCAGGATCTCCAAAACGCGCATTAAATTCAATCACTTTTGGTCCTTTTTGTGTTTGAATCAGACCAGCATATAGAATTCCTGTATACTCACAGCCTTCTTCAGCTAATCCTTTAGCCATTGGAAGTAAGATGTTTTCTACAGCCTCTTGTACTTCTGCATCACTGATTTGCGGAACAGGAGAGTAAGCTCCCATGCCTCCTGTGTTCGGACCTTGATCGCCGTCAAAAGCACGCTTATGATCTTGTGCAATTACCATTGGATATACATTTGTACCGCGTACAAATGCCATTAATGAAAATTCTTCACCATCCAAAAATTCTTCTACAACTACTTTTGCACTTGCTTCTTTAAACTTTTGGTCAACTAGAAAATCACGTAATGTATCTACGGCTTCTTCTACTGTTAAAGCAACAGTTACACCTTTACCAGCTGCTAAGCCGTCTGCTTTAATAACAATTGGAGCGCCTTGCTTTTCCACATATGCTTTTGCTTCCTCGTAAGACGTAAATGTTTCATACGCTGCGGTTGGAATATCATACTTTTTCATGAGCTCTTTTGCAAAGCTTTTGCTTCCTTCAATCATCGCTGCTTGTTTACGCGGTCCAAAGACTGGAAGACCTTCTTGTTCAAACCGATCAACAATGCCTTCAATTAGCGGATTTTCTGGTCCAACAATTGTTAATCCAATCTTGTTTTCTTTTGCAAACTGCACAAGCTCTTCTTGGCTGCTTTCATCGATTGGTACAATCGTTGCCACATCTCTCATGCCCGGATTTCCTGGTGCTACAAACACTTCGTTAACAAGTGGACTTTTTGAAGCTTTCCATGCAATTGTATGCTCTCTTCCGCCTTTTCCAATAACTAAAACATTCACGTTCTTCACCTCATTAATGTTTAAAATGTCTTACGCCTGTAAATACCATTGCAATGCCGTATTCATCTGCTTTTGCAATTGACTCTTCATCACGAATTGATCCGCCCGGCTGAATAATAGCTGTGATTCCTGCTTTAGCTGCTGCTTCTACTGTATCGCCCATTGGGAAGAACGCATCTGAACCTAAAGCTGAACCTTGTGCTTTTTCACCAGCTTGTTCAATCGCAATTTTTGCAGCGCCTACGCGATTCATTTGACCAGCTCCGACGCCAATTGTCATGTCATCTTTCGCAAGTACAATAGCATTAGACTTAACATTCTTAACAACTTTCCATGCTAATTTTAAATCTGCCCACTCTTTTTCTGTTGGCTCACGTTTCGTTGGAACAGTAATCGTTGCATCATCAAATCCGAACACATCTTCATCCTGAACAAGCACGCCGCCTTTTACAGATGTTAAGAAAGCTTCTTTTTCTGCTTTTTCATCAAGCTCTATCGTTAGTAAACGAAGGTTTTTCTTAGCTGTTAATACATCTAATGCTTCTTGATCGAACGCAGGAGCAATGATGATTTCTAAGAAGATTTCTTTTAACTGAATAGCCGTTTCACGGTCGATAGGACGGTTAGCTGCTACGATGCCGCCAAAGATAGATGTAGGATCCGCTTCGTATGCTTTTTGATAAGCTTGAGCAATTGTTTCACCCACACCTACACCGCAAGGATTCATATGTTTGATCGCTACGATAGCCGGCTCTTTGAATTCTTTTACGATTTGAAGAGCTGCGTTTGCATCGTTGATATTATTGTATGATAACTCTTTTCCATGCAGCTGCGTAGCTGTTGCAATAGAACCTTTTTGTGTTAACGGCTTTTTATAGAAAGAAGCTTGTTGGTGAGGGTTTTCTCCGTATCGTAAGCCTTGAACACGCTCATACGTTACTGTTAATTTCTCAGGAGTTGTTTCACCTGTAATGTTTGTTAAGTATTCAGCGATTAATGCATCATAAGCTGCCGTATGACGGAATACTTTTGCTGCTAGTCGTTGGTTGGTTTCAAATGAAACATTGCCATCCGCTTTTAACTCTTCTACTACGGTTGCGTAATCGCTTGGATCTACTACAACTGAGACAGAACGATAGTTTTTCGCAGCTGAACGAAGCATTGTAGGTCCACCGATGTCAATATTCTCAATCGCTTCAGCAAGCGTTACATCCTCTTTTTCAATTGTCTTTTTAAATGGGTATAAGTTTACAACTACAAAGTCGATTGGCGAGATATTATGCTCTTTCATTTGAGCTTGATGCTCTTCATTATCGCGTAACGCTAATAAAGCACCGTGAACGTTAGGATGCAATGTTTTTAAACGGCCGTCTAAAATTTCTGGGAAACCAGTTACTTCAGAGATTCCGATAACGTCAATGCCGTTTTCTTCTAGGGTACGCTTCGTACCGCCAGTTGAAATAATTTCTACTCCTAAGTCCTTTAATTCTTGTGCAAATGAAACAATACCTTCTTTATCAGATACGCTAATAAGCGCGCGTTTTGCTGTCATTTTGTAAACTCCTCCTGATCCGATCTCTCATTTAAAATCTTTCTTTCACTACTACTCTACCATAGTAAAGGATTAAAACTTTTTTGACAAGGTTCCATCCTATTTATTTAACTGCGGCTTGTTCAAATAATTCATTCAGTACCGCGGGATAAAATTGATGTTCAATTTCATGAATACGGGCCTCAACTGTTTCTCTTGTATCGCCTTTTTCAATGCGAATAGCCTGCTGGTCAATAATTGGTCCTGTATCCATGCCTTCATCTACAAAATGCACGGTAATTCCAATCACTTTTACTCCTGCATCAAAAGCTTGACCAATAGCATCAATCCCAGGAAATGCAGGTAAAAGCGACGGGTGAATATTAACAATACGATTTTTGTATGGCTTAAGCAACGTCGAACCAACTAATCGCATATATCCTGCTAAAACAAGAAATTCTACTTTAGCTGATGTAAGCTCTGCAAGAATTGCTGCTTCATACGCTTCTTTATTTTCATAGTTTTTAGGCGAACAAACAAAGCATGGTATTCCACATGCTTTTGCTCGTTCAATTACGTATGCATCGGGTTTATTGCAAACAACAAGCGCGATATTTGCTTTTAATCGACCTGACTGAGTTGCTTCGTAGATGGATTGAAAGTTACTGCCGTTTCCAGAAGCAAACACTGCAATATTTATCATGCAAACGTCCCTCCAGCAAATTCAACACCTGTTCCTTCTTTGACACGTCCGATAACAAATGCTTTTTCGCCTTCGTTTTCAATTGCTTCAATGACTTTATTCATATCTTCAGGTTCAACAGCTAAAACAAATCCGATTCCCATGTTGAATACTTCGAACATTTCTTTACGGTCTAGCTTGCCTTGCTCTTCAAGGAAATCAAACACGTATGGAATTGGCCAAGAACCATAATCGATTTCTACACCTAAACCTTCAGGAAGCATACGAGGGATATTTTCAACAAATCCGCCTCCAGTAATATGAGCCATACCTGCAATCTTAGCTGCATGTAATGCTTTTAGGACCGGCTTCACGTATATTTTTGTTGGTGTTAATAACTCAACTCCAAGCTTTTCGTTAAAACCAGCGTAAGTTTCTTGAAGATTTAATCCTTGATCATCAACGATTTTACGTACAAGAGAGTAGCCATTGCTGTGGATACCGCTAGATGAAATACCGATCAACAGCTGTCCAGCTTTAATCTCATCTCCAGTAATAATTTCTGACTTTTCTACTGCTCCTACTGTAAACCCTGCAAGATCATATTCATCTTCTTCGTATAAACCTGGCATTTCAGCTGTTTCTCCGCCAATTAACGCACAGTTGGATTGTTCACAGCCGTCTGCAATTCCTTTTACAATCGATTCAATTTTTTCAGGAACTGCTTTCCCGCAAGCAATATAATCTAAGAAGTAAAGAGGCTCTGCTCCTTGTGCTAAAACGTCGTTTACACACATGGCCACTGCATCCACACCGATCGTGTCATGCTTATCCATTTGAAAAGCAAGTTTCAATTTTGTTCCTACTCCATCTGTACCAGAAACAAGAACAGGCTCTTTTAAATTCAATGTAGATAAATCGAACATTCCGCCAAAGCCACCCACTGTTCCCATAATACCTGCACGAGCAGTGCGTTCTACGTGCTTTTTAATACGTGAAACAGCTTCATATCCTGCTTCTAAGTCAACTCCAGCTTGTTTATATGAATATGACATGTTGTCACTCCTTTTTTACGTTAAAACTAACAAGTTACCTTTTCATGAGGGTGTACAGTATCTGGATAAATTTCAGTTGGATACTTTCCAGTGAAACATGCCATACACTGTCCGCCGTTGCCTTCATACTGTCTGCCGATTGCATCTACTAACCCTTCGTTGCTTAAGAAAACAAGTGAATCAGCTTCAATCAATTCACGAATTTCTTCAACAGAGCGCGTAGCAGCAATTAGCTCAGAGGATGACGACGTGTCAATTCCATAAAAACATGGATTTTTGATAGGGGGTGAACTGATGCGTACATGTACTTCAGTTGCTCCTGCTTCTCGAAGCATACGAACAATGCGACGGCTTGTTGTGCCGCGAACGATAGAGTCATCTACCATGACAACACGTTTACCCTCTACAATTTTACGTACAGGAGACAGCTTCATTTTTACACCTTGTTCACGCAATTCTTGTGAAGGCTGAATGAACGTACGGCCTACGTATCGATTCTTAATTAAACCCAATTCGTATGGAATTCCTGACTGTTCTGCAAAACCGATCGCTGCTGAAATACTTGAATCGGGAACGCCTGTTACAACGTCTGCTTCAATCGGTGACTCAACTGCAAGTTGTTTCCCAAGGTTTTTACGAGCAGAGTGAACATTGATTCCATCAATATTACTGTCTGGTCTTGAGAAATAAATATATTCCATACTGCAAATTGCGCGGTTTACGTTTAATGTGAAACGTTCTGATTGAATACCTTCATCATTAATAATGAGTAATTCACCCGGCTCTACATCACGCTCATGAACTGCTCCAACAATATCAAACGCACATGTTTCAGAAGCTACTACATAAGCATCACCTAATCGTCCAATTGATAACGGACGCAATCCGTGAGGGTCAAGTGCAACCATCATCGTATCTTCTGTTAAGATAACGAATGCGTATGCGCCTTTAACCATTGATAAAGCATTTTTTACTTTATCTTTCATATCTTCATAGCCGCTTCGTTTAATTAAATGAGCAAGTACTTCTGTATCCGATGTTGATTGAAAAATACTCCCTTGGTTTTCCAGCTGATGCTTTAATGCATTTGCATTAACCAAGTTTCCATTATGAGCTAACGCAAGGCTTCCGCTATGAGAGCGGAAGTGAAGGGGTTGAACATTTTCAAACCCTCCGCCTCCAGCTGTTGCATAACGAACGTGTCCAATTGCTGCTTTACCGTTTAGTTGCTCTAACTCTCCGTGGCCAAATACTTCGTTAACAAGACCGACACCTTTCATTACTGTCACTTTTTCTCCGTCTGTTACAGCAATACCAGCGCCTTCTTGTCCGCGGTGCTGCAAGCTATGCAAACCGTAATAAGCAATCTGGCTTGCATTTTCATGTCCCCATACACCGAATACGCCACATTCTTCGTTTAAGCCTTTGATTTCAGCAAGCATGGAAGCGCTCCTTTCCAAGCAGTAGTTAATTCTTCAACTGATAATTGAACAAGAACATTTTCTTGATGTTTAACAGTTAATGTTGCGTCTTCTGTTACGCGTCCTACTAATGTTACATCTTGTACAAGCATTTCGAATTTTTCTTTATTCTCTGGAGAAACCGTTACGATAAAACGTGATTGTGTTTCACTGAATAGCTCTGCTGTTGCTTCGCCGTCTACCGTTACGTCCACACCTAATCCGCTGCCGTTCATCACTTTTTCAGCTAGGGCTACCGCGAATCCTCCTTCTGCAATATCGTGAGCAGATTGAACTGCGCCTTCACGAATTGCTTGAAGAAGCTGATCTTGACGTGTTTTTTCAACTGCTAAATCTAATTTAGGTGAATGCCCAAATACCGTACCGTTTTCTAGTACTTTTTGAAGCTCAGTACCTGCGAATTCTGCTTCAGCTTTACCAATCACATAGATTAAGTCATCTTTTTGCTTCGCATATTGAGTTGTAATATGGTTGAGATCGTCGATCAAACCAACCATTCCGATAACAGGAGTTGGGTAAATTGCTTCACCTTTTGTTTCATTGTAAAGAGATACGTTACCGCCGATAACCGGAGTTGATAGCTCACGGCAAGCGTCGCTCATACCGTCTGTTGCTTTTTCAATTTGCCAGAAGATTTCTGGTTTTTCAGGGTTACCGAAGTTTAAGCAGTCTGTAATTGCAAGAGGCTGGGCACCTGAACATACAAGGTTACGAGCAGCTTCTGCTACTGCAATACGGCCGCCTACTTCTGGGTCTAGGTATAAATAGCGAGAGTTACAGTCTGTTGTCATCGCTAATGCTTTATTTGTATCACGTACACGAACAACCGCCGCATCAGATCCAGGAGATACAACTGTGTTTGTACGTACTTGATAGTCATATTGGTTGTAAACCCACTCTTTGTTTGCAATAGTAGGCTGTTTTAAAAGTGTTACTAACATATCACTGTGATTTTCAACAGTAGGAGCATATGCTGACTGCTCTTGGAACTCACGATAGTATGCTGGTTCTTGAGATGGCTTGTGGTATACCGGTGCATCTTCTGCTAATGCATCTACAGGAACATCTGCTACTACTTCTCCGTTATGAGTTAAACGAAGGCGCTTATCGTCGGTTACATGACCAACTGAAACAGCTTCTAATCCGTATTTTTCTACGATTTCTACGATTTCATTTTCACGGCCTTTTTCAACAACGATAAGCATGCGCTCTTGAGATTCTGAAAGCATCATTTCATATGGTGTCATACCTGTTTCACGCTGAGGTACAAGATCAAGGTTCATTTCAATACCAGAACCCGCTTTACTTGCCATCTCTGCTGAAGAACTTGTTAAGCCCGCAGCACCCATATCTTGAATACCGACTAAAGCGTCACACTTGATAAGTTCTAAGCAAGCTTCAAGAAGAAGTTTTTCCATAAATGGATCTCCTACTTGTACAGCAGGACGTTTTTCATCTGACTGATCAGATAGTTCTTCAGAAGCAAATGTTGCGCCGTGGATGCCGTCGCGGCCTGTTTTTGCTCCTACGTACATAACCGTGTTGCCAACGCCTTTAGCTTGACCTTTTTGAATGTCTTCGTGATTAATTAAACCCACACACATAGCGTTAACAAGCGGATTTCCTTCATATGAAGCTTCAAACTGAATTTCTCCGCCTACTGTTGGGATTCCTACACAGTTACCGTAACCTGCGATTCCCGCTACTACTTCCTCAAACAAATGACGAACCTTTGGAGATGTTAATTCACCAAAACGCAAAGAGTTTAAAAGTGCAATCGGTCTTGCTCCCATTGAAAAGACGTCACGAATGATACCACCTACACCAGTTGCTGCTCCTTGATAAGGTTCAATCGCTGATGGATGGTTATGACTTTCGATTTTAAATACAACGGCTTGGTTGTCACCAATATCAACGATACCAGCTCCTTCACCAGGACCTTGTAATACTTTTTCACCCGTGATAGGGAATTTTTTCAGTACAGGCTTAGAGTTTTTATAACTGCAGTGCTCTGACCACATAACAGAGAATAAGCCTGTTTCTGTATAATTAGGAGTACGACCAAGCAGTTGCTCTACATTCGCAAACTCTTCGTCTGTTAATCCCATGTCTCGATATAACTTTTGTTCTTTAATTTGCTCTACATTTGGTTCAAGAAGTAACGACATTTTGTTCCCTCCACTGCTTTACGATTGATTGAAATAATTTAAGTCCGTCCGCGCTTCCTAAAAGATCGCTTACCGCTCTTTCTGGGTGAGGCATCATTCCTAATACGTTGCCTGTTTGGTTCGTAATCCCTGCAATATCTTGAAGACTTCCGTTTGGATTATCACCTGCGTATTGGAAAAGAATCTGGTTGTTTTCAATCAATTTTTGTAACGTGTGTTCATCACAATAGTAGTTGCCTTCACCGTGTGCCACTGGAATAGCAATTACTTCATCTTTGCCATAAGCATTTGTAAACATTGTTTCGTTATTAGCTACTTTCAAATTCACTGTTTTACAGATGAATTTTAAGTTTTCATTACGGCGCATAGCACCTGGCAGTAATCCTGCTTCTAATAAAATTTGGAATCCATTACATACACCTAGTACTGGCTTTCCTTGGCTTGCTGCTTTTTTTACAGCGTCCATTACATTTGAGAAACGAGCGATAGCACCTGAACGAAGGTAATCTCCATATGAGAAACCACCTGGAAGCAAGATACCATCATATTGATCTAATGATTCTGTATCGTGCCAAACGTAATCTACTTCTTCACCAAGCTCATCTTTGATAGCATGATACATATCGACGTCACAGTTTGATCCTGGAAAAACAATTACAGCAAATTTCACTGTACGACAACCTCCTCAACCTCGTAACGGTAATCTTCAATTACTGTATTAACTAAAAGCTTTTCACACATTTCTTTTACGCGTTCATCTAATGAATCTGTGCTGTCGATTGTTAGCTCTAAAAATTTACCGATGCGTACTTCTTCTACTTCTTCATAAGACATACGGTGCAATGAATTTTTAACGGCTACTCCTTGAGGGTCTAATACACTTTCTCTTAATGTGACAAATACTTTTACTTTATACATGGTTGGGTTATCCTCCGATTCGCTGTAAGATTTTTTCGTATGCTTCTGTTAAACCGCCTAAATCTCTGCGGAATACATCTTTATCTAATTTTTCGTTCGTATGAACATCCCAGAAGCGGCAAGTGTCAGGTGAAATTTCATCCGCTAAAATAATGTCGCCTTGAGAAGTACGGCCGAATTCTAATTTAAAATCCACTAAGAAAATATCTTTATCTTTGAAAAATTTCGATAATATTTCGTTGATTTGAAGTGCTTGTGCCTTTAAACTATCAATCTCTTCTTGAGTTGCAGCTTTAAGGAAAATCGCATGTTCTGCAAGAATTAATGGATCACCAAGCGCATCATCTTTGTAGTAAAGTTCAACGATTGGCTGTTCAAAACGAATACCTTCTTCTACGCCAATTCGCTTCGCAAGGCTTCCTGCTGTAGCATTTCGTACAACAACTTCAAGCGGGACAATTTCTACTTTCTTAACCGCTTGTTCATGATCTGAAAGCTGCTTCACAAAGTGAGTTGTAATCCCTTGCTCATGTAACATTGAAAATAGTAAACTACTAATTTGATTGTTCAACTGTGCTTTTCCGCTAATCTCCGCTTTTTTCTGACCGTTGAATGCTGTAGCTTCATTTTTATAAGCAACCCACAATACATCTTGCTCATCAGTAGCGTAAATTTTTTTCGCTTTTCCTTCATAAAGTAACTCTTGCTTTTCCATGCTGTCACCTCTACATACAGAATATTCAGATACACTTTCTTAGATAAAGGCAAGGACGTGCCTTGCCTTTTTTATTAAAGACCTAAACGTTCAAAAATCATATCTACATTTTTTAAATGGTGCTTATGATCGAAGCAATCTTCAATCTCTTCTGGTGATAAGTGGCGAGTAATGCGCTCTTCGCCTTCAATTAAAGAACGGAAAGGAACTTGCGTTTCCCATGCTTCCATTGCTTTTGGCTGTACTAAGTCGTATGCTTCTTCGCGTACCATGCCTTTATTGATTAGTGTTAACAGTACACGCTGTGAGTAAATTAATCCTAGTGTACGATCCATGTTGCGCTTCATGTTGTCAGGGAATACTGTTAAGTTTTTAACAATGTTTGCAAAACGATTTAACATGTAATTTAAAGCAATCGTTGCATCAGGTAAGATGACACGCTCTGCCGATGAATGAGAGATGTCACGCTCATGCCAAAGCGGTACATTATCATAAGCTGTAACCATATAGCCGCGAATTAAGCGAGCAAGTCCCGTTACGTTCTCAGAACCGATTGGGTTACGTTTATGAGGCATTGCAGATGAACCTTTTTGACCTTTTGCAAAGTACTCTTCAACCTCACGTGTTTCACTCTTTTGAAGACCGCGAACTTCTACTGCAAATTTCTCAATAGATGTCGCAATTAACGCTAGTACTGACATATAGTGTGCATGACGGTCACGCTGTAATGTTTGCGTAGAGATTGGTGCTGGTGAAATTCCTAATTTCTCACATACGTATTTTTCAACGAAAGGATCGATGTTAGCGAACGTTCCAACTGCTCCTGACATTTTACCGAATTCCACTTCAGCTGCAGCACGTTTTAAACGCTCTAGGTTACGCTTCATTTCTTCGTACCATAATCCCATTTTCAAACCAAATGTCGTTGGCTCAGCGTGTACACCGTGCGTGCGTCCCATCATAACCGTATACTTATGTTCTTGAGCTTTTTCCTTTAGTACTTCTACAAAGCGCTCTAAGTCACTTAGCAAGATTTCATTAGCTTGCTTTAATAAATAAGATAGAGCTGTATCAACTACGTCAGTTGAAGTCAAACCGTAGTGTACCCACTTGCGCTCTTCACCAAGCGTTTCAGATACTGCACGAGTGAAAGCTACTACGTCATGACGCGTTTCTAGTTCAATTTCATTGATGCGGTTAATATCAAAAGATGCATTTTGACGAATTAACTTTACATCTTCTTTCGGAATATGTCCTAATTCTGACCATGCTTCGCAAGCTAGAATTTCAACTTCTAACCAAGCTTTAAATTTATTTTCTTCTGTCCAAATAGCTGCCATTTCTGGTCTTGTATAACGTTCAATCATGTTGTTACTTCCTCCGTTCTTTCCCAAATTCCTAGAGATTCGGCTTTTTCTATCGCCTCATCTATCTTATCAGCTAATACCGTGATATGTCCCATTTTTCTCTTCTCTTTTGCAACTTTTTTTCCGTACAAATGCAAGTGCATATCATCTAAACATTCGATTTTTGCCATTGTGTTCTCAATATGTTCCCCTAATAGGTTAACCATAACAGCAGGTTTTAATAAAGTCGGTTGTGCTAGGGTCCAGTTACAAATGGCTCTTACATGCTGCTGAAATTGAGAAAGATCACAAGCATTGATTGAATAATGACCTGAATTATGAGGTCTAGGTGCCATTTCATTTATATAAAGCTGACCTTCTTCAGTTAGGAACATCTCAACTGCTAATGTGCCAACTAAATCTAATCCTTTTGCTATTTCTTGCGCATATTGAAGAGCTTTCGCTTCTTGGTCTGCTGTAATACGTGCCGGAACAATCGTTTGGTGCAAAATATGATGCTTATGAATGTTCTCAGCTACTGGTAAACATACCGTTTCGCCTTTTGCATTGCGGTGTACAATAACTGATACTTCTTTATCTAAGTTCATCCACTGTTCTACAATGCATTCCGACTGTGCTAATAGCTCAGCTGCTTCACGAATATTATTCTCATTTTTCACTAGAACTTGCCCTTTACCGTCATATCCGCCTCGGCAAGTTTTTACGACACATGGATAACCAATTGTTTCGACAGCTTTTAAAAGTTCTTCTTCAGTCGTAACGATTGCGTAATCAGGAACGTCTAGATTAAGCTTTGTAATCATTTCTTTTTCTAAACGACGATTTTGTGTAACGGCTAGTAAATGACTGCCTTGTGGCACGTAGCATTTTGTTTCTAGCCATTTCATCATCTCAACATCAACGTTTTCAAATTCATAGGTGATGACATCTGACACTTCAGCAAGCTGTTCAACCGCTTTTCTATCATCATAGTTGCCAATGACTTTAATATCTGCTACTTGACCGCAAGGAGAATCTTCTGTTGGTTCAAGCACTGCAATGTAATAACCCATTTCTTTAGCAGATAGTGCAATCATTCTTCCTAGCTGTCCACCGCCTACGATTCCAATTGTTTTACCAGGAGGTATAAGTAAATTAGACAAGTTGATCACTACTTTCTAACACGGATGATTTAATAGACTCTCTACGATTTTCAAGTTGATCACTTAACATTGGATCCTGTGTTGCTAAGATTTGTGCTGCTAGCAGGCCAGCGTTCGTAGAACCAGCTTTTCCAATAGCTACTGTAGCTACCGGTACGCCGCCTGGCATTTGAACAATCGATAAAAGTGAATCTAAACCGTTTAAGTTACTTGATTTAACCGGTACACCTATTACAGGTAAAATTGTTTTTGCAGCAATCATACCAGGTAAGTGAGCAGCGCCACCAGCGCCAGCAATCATAACTTTAATCCCTCGTTCTTTAGCAGTTTCAGCGTACTCAAACATATAATCCGGCGTTCGATGTGCTGATACAACTTTCTTTTCATATTCAATATTTAATTCATCTAAAATGTCACACGCATATTTCATAGTGCTCCAGTCTGACTGACTGCCCATTACAACAGCAACTTTTACATTCATGAATAAAAGCTCCTTTTTCACGTTATAAAAAAACCTAGGGTAAAGTTATGGCTCACTAAAGGAAAGCCACAACTACCCTAGGTTTCATGTATCAACATTCCTTTTGAAAAGGAATCATGTTTACCTATTTAGTAATTGTACTCTCCTCATAGTCCAATGATTTACGGTCATCGGGTAGAAACTCGTGGGCCATATTCCCACTATTATATGAGGTTTCGGATATCTCAATTGACAACTTAATAATAACAGCCAAACCGGAAAAAAGTCAACCTAAAAATCGAATATTTACTATTTTTATCATTAAAATGTTCGTATTTAGAGACTTTTCCCTTCGAAAACAATCTGTTGCTTTACCGGAACATACTCTTTTTTACCATTTATTTCTTTTTCTTCAAAGATAGGCTTTTCCATGCGTCGAACGGGCATATACCCATCTTTTTTCATCCGATCTAAACAACTTGCGATTGTTTCATTTTCTTGTAATTCGTATAGTACTTTTTTTGATTTCTTACCCAAAATGCAGCCTCCAGTTTGAAAGAAGTTTCTTACAACGTCAAAAAGAACTTTTATAATAAAAAATTAAATGAATCCACTATAGTGTAACATAATTTAAAAGTTAAATTCACGCTGTAATTTTTAGAAACAAAAAAGACTAGTCATTGAATGACTAGTCTTTTTATTTGCCTGGCAACGTCCTACTCTCACAGGGACAAAGTCCCAACTACCATTGGCGCTAAAGAGCTTAACTTCCGTGTTCGGTATGGGAACGGGTGTGACCTCTTCGCTATCGCCACCAGACAAGAGATTGCTCTCTCAAAACTAGATAACAGTTCGCTGAGTAAAGCTTACGCTTTTAAAGTTTGGTTAAGTCCTCGATCGATTAGTATCAGTCAGCTACACATGTCGCCACGCTTCCACCTCTGACCTATCAACCTGATCATCTTTCAGGGATCTTACTAGCTTGCGCTATGGGAAATCTCATCTTGAGGGGGGCTTCATGCTTAGATGCTTTCAGCACTTATCCCGTCCACACATAGCTACCCAGCGATGCCTTTGGCAAGACAACTGGTACACCAGCGGTGTGTCCATCCCGGTCCTCTCGTACTAAGGACAGCTCCTCTCAAATTTCCTACGCCCACGACGGATAGGGACCGAACTGTCTCACGACGTTCTGAACCCAGCTCGCGTACCGCTTTAATGGGCGAACAGCCCAACCCTTGGGACCGACTACAGCCCCAGGATGCGATGAGCCGACATCGAGGTGCCAAACCTCCCCGTCGATGTGGACTCTTGGGGGAGATAAGCCTGTTATCCCCGGGGTAGCTTTTATCCGTTGAGCGATGGCCCTTCCATGCGGAACCACCGGATCACTAAGCCCGACTTTCGTCCCTGCTCGACTTGTAGGTCTCGCAGTCAAGCTCCCTTGTGCCTTTACACTCTACGAATGATTTCCAACCATTCTGAGGGAACCTTTGGGCGCCTCCGTTACATTTTAGGAGGCGACCGCCCCAGTCAAACTGCCCACCTGACACTGTCTCCCGGCCCGATCAGGGCCGCGGGTTAGAATTTCAATACAGCCAGGGTAGTATCCCACCGACGCCTCCACCGAAGCTAGCGCTCCGGCTTCTCAGGCTCCTACCTATCCTGTACAAGCTGTACCAAAATTCAATATCAGGCTACAGTAAAGCTCCACGGGGTCTTTCCGTCCTGTCGCGGGTAACCTGCATCTTCACAGGTACTATAATTTCACCGAGTCTCTCGTTGAGACAGTGCCCAGATCGTTACGCCTTTCGTGCGGGTCGGAACTTACCCGACAAGGAATTTCGCTACCTTAGGACCGTTATAGTTACGGCCGCCGTTTACTGGGGCTTCGATTCAGAGCTTCTCCCAAAGGATAACCCCTCCTCTTAACCTTCCAGCACCGGGCAGGCGTCAGCCCCTATACTTCGCCTTGCGGCTTCGCAGAGACCTGTGTTTTTGCTAAACAGTCGCCTGGGCCTATTCACTGCGGCTCTCTCGGGCTATACACCCTACCAGAGCACCCCTTCTCCCGAAGTTACGGGGTCATTTTGCCGAGTTCCTTAACGAGAGTTCTCTCGATCACCTTAGGATTCTCTCCTCGCCTACCTGTGTCGGTTTGCGGTACGGGCACCTCCCGCCTCGCTAGAGGCTTTTCTTGGCAGTGTGGAATCAGGAACTTCGGTACTATAATTCCCTCGTCATCACAGCTCAGCTTTCATGATGAGCGGATTTGCCTACTCATCAGCCTAACTGCTTGAACGCGCATATCCAGCAGCGCGCTTACCCTATCCTACTGCGTCCCCCCATTACTCAAACGGCGGGGAGGTGGTACAGGAATATCAACCTGTTGGCCATCGCCTACGCTTTTCAGCCTCGGCTTAGGTCCCGACTAACCCTGAGCGGACGAGCCTTCCTCAGGAAACCTTAGGCATTCGGTGGACAAGATTCTCACTTGTCTTTCGCTACTCATACCGGCATTCTCACTTCTAAGCGCTCCACCAGTCCTTACGGTCTGACTTCGCTGCACTTAGAACGCTCTCCTACCACTGACAT